>JAJZOS010000038.1 GCA_021851985.1 Microcaldota archaeon
ACATGCGTTCCATTGATGTTTGAGGCTATGCCATACATGAAATTGGCAGCGCTGCACCATCCGCTTGCACTTGCACCCTCATAGATATCCCTTAAAACCCCATCGGTATCTATCGCAGTAAGGTTGTAGGTGCCGATTGTTGCGTTGAGCGTGTAATTTGCCCATGATTGCCTAAGTTCGCCCCCAATCACGTATTCATAGTTTGCATTCGTTATTTGCGGCGCCGTGAGATTTGAGCAATACGCGCCGATATTCGTAAGCGTACTTAACCCCTCTGCCTTATTGGTATTGTGGTGCAGGAATGTAAATACGTTCAGGTAATCAAGGAAGCTCAGGTCTGCGCTCAAATAATAATATCCCTTTGCCGACAATGCACCGCTTTGGTTTAGCATAGCCGAAAATCTCCTGCTCACATTGTAAAATCCAGGTTCTGCCGAAAGTTTTGATATTGCATTTCCTGTGAGGTTATACGTGAAATTCGAAAGTTCAGCAAATCTGCTGATGTTGCAGGAATTTGAGCAATTAAGTGTGGCATCAGGGATCTTGCTAACATTATATCCAATATAAGGGTTGAAAGCAGTCTGTTCGCCCGCTATGCTCCTGCCATACAATGCATAGTCGCTCGCCTGAGATATGTTGGAAACTTGTATCAATGGCATGTTGAATGTTTTTTCTATTATGTAATACAATTCGTTTTCGAACGATGCATTTGAAACCTTTGGCACAAGCGCGAATCTCATCCCGGCCGCCTTTGCCGCGGCCATCTTATCATAAACGCCCCCTACCTCGCCCACATTGCCGTTTGGAGATATGGTGCCAGTAAGCGTAAAGTCTGAAGGCAGGCCTATGCCTGTGAAGGCAGATACGCCAAGTAGGGTCATTGCCATTCCTGCGCTTGGTCCTGACACATTGGCATTGATGTCGTTTATCCTATATGTGAAATTGTAGTTGCTATAATTTTTATTTAAAAATTCTGATGCATATATGGCGGCAGTGGTTGCTGATTTGATGGTGCTATTGCCCACCTCTGCGGGCCCGACTACTGAAGTAGTGCCAGTCCCATTGCTTATGGTCAAGCTTATCGTAGTGAGTATGCCAGTATTGTTCTGCAATATGACTGCAGGTGCATGAACATATGAAGTGCCTATCGTTGCAGCTGCAGTCAATCCGGTCAAAAGTTGTATTATTCCAAATGCAATAAATATTAATGCAATATGATTCCTCATCAAAGCACCACAAGCATAATAAATGAAGCCAACTACTAATAAACTAATCGTGCTCCTTGTTACCTTGCATATAAAAAACTAGCTGGCAAAAATAAATACCTGCTGCTAGGAATTTTCAAATTTCTTTGCTCTCGCCCAAAGCTCGTCAAACCTGCGGTTAGCGTGCCTGAAATTGATGCTTACTATATGTTCGCTCTTCTTGTTTATTATATTCAAGGGCGGTATCTTGTAAGCAGAACCTGAGTCTATTAAGAGGCGTTCGTGCTGCTCCAATGCGTCCTTCTCGTCAAGTATCCTAAGGTCAAATGCCACTCCTTCATTAAGGAGCTCTTTCTTAAAGTCATAATAAATCTTTTCAAAGTCTTTTCCGAGCCTCTCTTTTTTAGTCAGCAAATCTACTGCGATAAAATTCCTGTTGCGCCCTTTTAGCATCACCGAAAGGTTGTCAAGCGCCTTGGTGTCGAAATGCATGTCCAATATTTTTATCCTTCCGTTAAGATTGCCTACGAGTTTCTCGGTAAGCAGCACCATGTTAGAATATGGCGTATTGGGATCCATTTCTATCTGCAGCCGTTTTTTGGAAGACGTGCTCTTAGTCTCATAAAAACCTGAGATCCCTGCCATAAATGACATAATTCCTCCGATGTAAGATAGGGTTATTATGCTCAATGTGCCATTGAAGTGTATGTTGGCTTCGAGCAGTGCGGTCAAAAGTATAAATATCAACGATGCGAAGGCAAGGCTTATGCTCATTATGCGGCTGAACGCCTTTGAGAACAGCCACAGTATTCCAATTGCAAACATGATTATGGCAAAAGGCAGCATGATATATGTTATGTAAAGCGCGAATTTTATCACAGATGCACTGGAAATTGTGGCCATTAGCGAGGAATTAGCGCTCAGGTTGTATCCACTTATCAATCCTATGGCTGCAGAATCAAATCCTATGGAATAAGAGAGCGCTTGCATGTAATAAAACACATATAGCACTGCGATGAATCCTCCGGCTATCGAAAGTCCAAGGGCAGCATCCCTCATGTTCGCCATGCCTATATTTGGATGTTAAAATTAAAAATTGGTTGTCTGGCTAACATCGATGAATTCATTTACCAGCACTGTGGCATACGAACCTGATGGCAACGAGAACCGCATAGACGCGCCCTCTTCCATTTCAGTATAAGATATGTCTTTATATGGCGCGAATACTGCCCTGTATGTGCCTTTACAATTTATCTCAGGCATGCTCTTAACTTTAAATGATTCCTTTGCAATGCCTAGCTTCTCCATTGCCCCTTTTTCTATGTCGTTGATGCTATCCGAATTATAGCCGACTATGCTCCCTGCTATGAACATCCCATCTGCATCGCCGCCATTGAAGCAACTCAATGTTCCATAATCTGGGAAGCCATACGCATTTCTGCCGCATAGCGTGTCCCCAGCAACAGGATTGATCATGCCATTGCGTATCCTGTATTCAACTACATCGTTGAATATCCTGCTTTCAACGGAGTGTACGAACATGAGCAGCGTCTGCCTCGGCAATTTCCTCATCGCGTTGGCGTAATTTCCGGGGAATCTAGACAGGTATTCTATAACGAGCAATTCGTATTTCAGGTACTTCGGAAAATAAGAGAGCGCTTTTTTGAAATCCTGCTCGTTATGGAGCCTATCCCTGGCATCTATCGCGTCTTCATTCCTCTCGTTTTTCGTGTCGGTCAAGAAAGACATCACCGCGCCTTCAAAGTCGCTTTTCAATATGCTTAGCCCGACATCCACATTATTGCCCCTGGATCCAAAACGCTGGTCGCCAAAATAATTAGGGAAGACCCCTCCGAGTTCGTCGATTATCCGTTGTGCCTGCGGATGCTTAGGCGCGTGTCTTACCGCAACGGTGAACCTGTTGCCCAAAAGGTCGCCCAGCTTCACAGGCGCACTCGCCTTCCAAGCCCCGTTTATGGATATGTCTTTCATATGCATACTAAGGAGGCGTTCGGGCTCAACCCCGAAGATGCTGCACAGTTGCGTAGATGTGGATTGCCTGTCCTTGGTGCCAGCAAAGCCTACTGACTTCATCCCTCGCCTGAAGCTTTTTGCTATGCTTCTAAGCGCCTGAACCGTGTTCCAATCCTTTTTCTGCATTATAAAATTTGAAAATTTGCAATCGTCGCCACTGCTTCCAGAATCGGATCCTGGCGAATAGGCACTGCCCAGTTCAAAGACTCTGCCGTCCAAACCTATCTCTTCTACGAGAAAGTCGTCGGGCGAGCTTTTTATAATGCCCTTTATCTTATCGGATTTTGAAAGCGTTATCATCGTGCATCGCCTGATTTTTTCCTGCGCCTGAGCTTTGCTCTGCTGCTCATTTCAATCCCTTCCAGCATGTATACTGAATTCTCCATTCCTATCCTGAGGGACAGGAGAAGGAATGCCGATATTATTATCACGATGACACCCAAAGGCCCTACCCTAAACAGAAGAAATGCGAAGAGTATTGCCATAGCTGGCGCATGTTCACTTCGCGTGGCTATGAGCAGCAATATGCCCAAAAAGAGTATCAGCGTAAAAAGCAGATATTCTGGTACGAATGGAATGAGGATAAATCCGAGATAGCCCATGCCTGCAGCTATGAAATAGCTCTTCAAGAATTTTGATGGCTGCGCAGATCTTGATCTAGGCATCATAAAAAGTATGAATGCACTTGAAGCAAAAGAGGCGAATATTATTTCCGATGACCCGTTCCCATATAGGAAGTCGAAGTTGAAGTACTTTATAACATACATTATTACTACTATGCTTATGGCTGCCATCAATGCTGGAAGCAAGCCATTCCTTATCGGGTGCGCTGTGTATTTGCCTGGATAAATATTCCTGTATTCTATTTTTTTAAAATTCAACCAAACCATCATTGAAACTCTATTAGTTTTATTTTGTCAGCCAAAATCTTAAAATACACCGCGGTGTTCGGCATTATTACAACTCCCCTGTTCAAATTAGAAGCGCCATAAAGATATCCCTTCGCCCTGAAAAGCATGGCTGTAAAGCTGGCATCATCTTTGAACTGCCTTCGTATGCCGTCGTGCAGGTCATGCCTGCCGTTTTCCTCTATGTATGTGGGGAGTATATGAGCTATGCCGATGCCCTTTATGGGCTCCTTCTTTCTCCCGAGCAGCACATCAAGGTATGCATAATAACCTGTTGAGCCGGTCGGCGTGGCTATTATGAAGCCATTTGATATTCCGTATATCTTCAATCTGGCCCTTCCATCTATGGCGTCTATTGAGTACCTGAGAGCCTGCTTTATGCCATGCCTTTCGATGTAAAAATCCCCTGCAGAGAGGTAAGTTTTTTCATTGTATACGCATTTTATTACGGGTTCGGCCATTATGGCATAATCATGGTTCTTTATTCTTCTTATATATGTTGCAAGGCTGCTGAAGTTGTATGTGTACAATACCCCTTTGCTCCCTAATGGGCCGCGCTCCCTTCCCTTCAACTTGAGTATTGGTATGCCTATATTATGGGGCGCATACCTGAGATAGGTACCGTCGCCGCCAACCATCACTATGAAGTCAGGCCTGCTTCTAGATATTGCTATTCCTGATGAATCAAGGATCTTCTTTACCTCGGCAAATGTGACTCCGGAGAACGCGTCAACTATGACATCAGCCTTCAAATGTTTATCCATGCAATCATATCTAGCTTACATCAGGCTTTTAAAACTTCGTCAACAAAGCCGGCATGCCTTAAGTGCAGCCTGCATATTTCTATCAAAGCAACAAAATGGGTTTGGCAGAAATGTATTTAAACCTTTATGGCTAAATAATGTTGGTGTCTTTATGGCAGCATGAGCTCTTATAGGCTCAGTATTCGAAGGTTTTTGCTTTGTGAAAATACTAATCTTAGAACCTATAATCTAAACTGCATAAAATGCCATAATGCTTGTGATATCGCGTGTTTTGCGCGATTGATAAAGAGGAGAAGAGCTTGCTTAAATTTTTTAAACCATCTAGGGGATGGCTTGGCTATAGCAGCGATGAAGGCCGTGGCAAGCTGCGATAAGCCCGGGGTAGCCGCAAGTCAGGCTTTGAACCCGGGATTGCCGAATTGTGCATGCAAATGCACGCATACGCGGGGAATTGAAATATCTTAGTACCCGCAGGAAAAGAAAGCGAAAGCGATGCGGCGAGTAATGCGAATGAAAGCCGCAAAGGGCATACTGAATCCTGCCTTGCAAAAGGTCTGGAGATGTGGTGCAGTGCTGATCCAAAACATGAGCCGAATGCATTGGAAAGTGCAGTCATAGAGAGTGACAGCCTCGTAGGTTAAGTGTAATGGACTTGCTGCAATAGAGTAATTCCGCCTTAGTACGCGGAGTGAATACGGGGGCATTAAACCCTAACCCTAAATATTGGCTATAGACCGATAGCGAACAAGTAGCGCGAGTGAAAGCTGAAAAGAACCCACACATGTGGGATTGAAATAGATCTGAAACTAGATGGTGACGTGAAGGTAGGGCATGAAAGGAATGAGAGGTACCGAAGCTATGCTCGGAAGGGCTATGCGAGGTGCAAGGATCAGTGTTCTATCATTCTTCTTGAAGCAAGAGCCAGGGAGTGTATAGGCGTGGCGAGTCGAAAGGCGCAGCGAAAGCGAGAGCACGCAGCATGCGAGGTGCAAGGTATGAAAATGCCCAAGCCACACTTATACGACCCGAAGCCATTGTGAACTACGCGCGCCCAAGACGAAGCTAGGTTAACGCCTGGTGGAGGTCTGCAACCTGTCATGGCATGTCCTGTTGGGTGAGGTGCGGGTAGCGGCGATATACCTATCGAACATGGCAATAGCGGGTCCCTTCTGAAGTATCTTTAGGATAGCTCAGGGCGAGCTTGCATATGCGGTAGAGCGACCGATCAAGAGGCATGGGTTCGAAAGGACTCACCTCTTTGTCAAACTCCGAATGCATGTGCTGCGTAGACCCCTGGAGTCGGCGATGTTGGGTAAGCTAGCATCGCGAGACTGCAAAGATAGTGACTGAGGTTAAGGTCCCCAAATCATAGTTGAGTGTAACAAAAGCAGGAAGTGCCATAGACATCTGGGAGGTAGGCTCAGAAGCAGCCATCCTTTAAAAAACGCGTAATAGCGTACCAGTTGAGGCATTTCTTTCTGAAAATATACGGGGCTAAACTATGTACCGAGACCTCAGCGTACGATAAGTACGGGTAAGAAGGCGTATGGCACGGCAAGAAGTATGTTCGAAAGGACATATGGACCGTGTCGTAGTGAAAATCCTGGTGTTAGTAACAGCATATATAGGTAAGAATCCTATACACCGTAAGCACACGGGTTTCTTCGCAACGCTCGTCAGCGGAGAGTTAGGCGATCCTAAGATGCAGGCCAATCACCATGCATCAAAAGGGAAGCTGGTTAATATTCCAGCCCCTAATAGGTAGGAGCGGCAACGCAAGGTAGATTTCTGACGCTTGGGGATATGTCCGCAAGAAAGTGCAAAGGGCTGTGGAGTCTCGTTATGAGGAGAAGCAGCTAAATGAACTGTTGGACTGATTTCCTGAGCCCGTGAAAAGGGAATCTGCAACGATCCTATTAGACCGTACCTAGAACTAGTACAAGTGTTGCTGGCTTAAAAGGCCAAGGTGTGTCGGAATAACCCAGGTTAGGGAATTCGGCAAAATAGTGGCGTAAGTTTTCAACAAGCCATGTCTGCGCCTAGTAAGCGCAGATAGCATTGACAAGGGAACAACGACTGTTTATCTAAAACACAACTCACCGCAAAGCCGAAAGGCTTAGTACAGTGGGTGACGCCTGCTCACCGCCAGTACGTGAACACCCTTTTCAAGGGGGATAAGCGCTGGCAAAGAGCGGGAGTAACTCTGACTCTCTTGAGGTAGCGTAATACCTCGTCACTTAATAGGTGACTTGCATGAATGGCGTAACGATTGTTCCACTGTCCCAACCTGGGATCCGGTGAA
>JAJZOS010000039.1 GCA_021851985.1 Microcaldota archaeon
TGTACGACGAATAATAACTAATGTTTACCACTTTTTCGGTGGAATTATCATTCATGAAAAGTTCGTTGCTGTATGGTTTCGGGTAAAAACCCTCAATCACACCAGAAACATATGTGTTCCCATAGCTCTTATTTTCGTATAGCAACTGGCTTCTATTTGCATCTTGGGTCAAAATAGATGAAAGCCGTGCCGTACCATTGGTCAGATTCAACGTTAAATTGTAGGATTTTGATCCAGTTTGGTTTATCTGGGAATAATTTCCCCCGGTTGGGTCCAGATACACGCAGTATGTTACTGTGGGCGCTCCGTAATCATAATAACAGTATCCTGAAGATATAAAGAAATACCATTTGGCATTTCCACATTGCTGTCCTATCGGAAGTTGCTGATACCACCAGTTCAGTTGGCTGCAATGCGAACTGTACGATAGCCTATAAATTGGATTTGATTCAGATGCGCCGAATGCTACATATTCGTCTTTTGCAGCCATGCTGGGGCTGTAAACATGATTCTGGAGTGCAGTTGCGGATCCATTGCCGGGTGATACATATGTGTTTAAAGACGCGTTTCTGTATACTAATCCATTTGACGTTGCAAAAGTTGCGCTTATTTCTATATTTGCATACCCTGTGCTGTTCGGAACGAATTCAGAATACAGCAAACCTATCCC
Source organism: Microcaldota archaeon (assembly GCA_021851985.1). The sequence continues at coordinate 671 of JAJZOS010000039.1, forward strand.
ACCAATAGTCTCATTTCCAAACGTCTTTGGGCTCAATGAACCTTTGCCTCTGTCACTTATAAATAAGCTTTTTAGGAACATGCTCCTCTGCCCAAACACTATTATATCTATTTGGGTTGCTTTGTTGACATATGTGAAGTTAGGGATACTTGCCGACAAGGTTATGCTGCCATTGTCGCCTATTGCAGCATTTAACATATTTGCTGTGTCCGCTGTATGATTGAATGCATATGAAACGAATTGCTTCTGCGAGGAATTCATATGTGCGTATATGCCCAATGCAGTTACGCTAAATGACGCTACGGCTGCCGATATTATCAAAAATTCAATTGCTGTTTGCAACCTCATTATTATTCACCGACAAAATATATATTTTACCGTTCAGCGCGAAAGCCCTATTCAAGCTGCAACATTGTTGCATGGTTATTGGATACTGGCCCAATGCATACGCAGAATCGTTGCCCAAAATGGTTGCGTTGGCAAAGGAGTCTCCGCGATTGTAAACAAATTCCTGTACAATAAAATTATCATATATGGCATTTCCCATTTGCGCTGCCTTCAGGTATACGAGATGCGAATCGGTTATATAGCCGTATTCAAATACTGAGAATGCTGAGAAGAATATGATAAGTGCTATAACCATCTCGAAATTGACCATAATGCCTTTTATGTATCTCATTTAACCGCCAAAATAATATCCCAATTGCCCATAATCGCCAAGGCTGCCAAAGAGCCTGCTTATATGATTAGAATATGCGAAAATTTTTGTGGATTCTGATGCCGTGTAAGCTATAATCCTATAAGTCAGCCCATATATCAAAAGTGCAACCATTATGGCTATAACTAGAGAAATCATGACGCTAAAACCTATCTGTGCCATCATCTAACCATCTGTGAGAACGTATGTTCCATTGTATGCATAGTGCATTCTAAGCAATTGGACGGTGCTGCCCCAATTGCATAAATGCAAATTTATGTAAAGCGGTGCATCCAAATGCGCGCTAATGGAATTTGCGCCGTTTGAAATATTATTTATAATGTGCCCATTGTCAGCGCAAACGCCCTTAGGGACTATGGAGTAAAAGCTGCTGTTTTGGAAGGCCATATTGTAACCTATCTGTGATGCGAATGCTTCTATCGAAGAATTGGTGTAACTTATGGCTATGCCAGTTTTTGCCATGTTGAACAATCCATATCCTCCGATAAGCCCAAGCGCCGCTACTGAAAGGTATAATAAGAATTCAAATGAGAGCTGCGCTCTATGCATGCCATCCATTCAATTACCTGCATTGCTCAAGTTGGAAAGGTCTCTTGATAATTCGGAAGCTATACTCTGATTTGACGAATTAAAGAAAGTGTGCGTTGCCACACCTTTCATTTCCATAACCATTGCCAACGCAATCACTATTATTATGCTAACTGCCGAAAGCATCATAATGTATTCTATGGATCCCTGTCCGCGAGTATATTTTGCCGAATAAAGCAAAGACCTTATGCCCTCTATTATCTCCATCATATCTACCACCTAAATTATTGCAAGTGCGAGCACAGATGTCAGTTTCATTATGAGCATTGCAGCCGCGCTGGCAAAAGAGGCATTGGCTATCTTTGCCCCATGCAAAGTGCCATAAGTCTGATTATATTGTATATAGTTTATCATTATGAGGTATGCTCCCAGGATAAGGCTTATAGGCAATGCAACAGAAAAATTTCCACCGGCAGCCTGAGAAATGCCCAAAATGCTTACACTTATGCCTGCAAAGACTGGCAGAAAGAATATTGTACCTATATTTATCAGGGCAGTCGTGTTTTTAATATAAGCCTTTCCTATAGCTCCTTTCTCGGTGGCCTGTTCATTAAGCCTATCCAGTTCAGATAACGGCATCAATATATCTGCGCCTGTATCGAGACCAAGCATAAGTATTGCGACCAATTTCTTCAATAATTCATAACCCTGGAGATTTATGCCTGCGAATGATCGCATCGCATTTCCAGAATATGCGTACATGCATAAAGGCTTTCTAAGCATACTTGATATCTGCCACTCATTATCCAGCGACTTTTCTATAATCCCTAGCACGCTTTTTTTAGGCATATAATTGGAGATCAAATTTTTAATGAACATTGACGTTTCAACGGATATCCGCCCACCCTTTATATTATTGGCTCTTTTCATTTTAATCATCAGCAGCGCGGAAATCCCAAAGGTCGCAATCGAGTACGGCCAGCTTTTCAAAAAACTGAGCATAATGCTGATTGCAAAGCCTGATGCTGCAAATACATAATAATCGTTTTCTTTAAATCTCATTGAAAGCACCTGTCTTTAGTAGTATGATCCTCATAAGCAACGGTATGGCCACCAGCAATGCCAAGGCGAATGCGTCTATTTCAATATACGAATAGGCGATCATCGAATACCCTATGATTACAAATGTCAGCAATGATGGCACTATAACACTAGCCACCATCGAAGCTGTAGCATATTTTTGTATTCCGAATGCACTATTCCCTATCCTTGAAATGGCCAATTCTGCTAATCTATCATACTCCTCCTTCACTGCGTTTGCAAAAGAATGGCTTCTCAAATAGTTGCCGCGTATGCGCAATATAGTTTCACGTATGTACCTATTGCCTGCGCTATTTTTTGATGCAGAAAGAAGCGCATCTGAAAATTCTCTGCCATAAAGCATTTTTTTATATATCATTCCGATTAAGCCATCGTCTTCAATGGCGTTGCTATCTTCATGAACCTGCTTTTTCAGGCATCCAAAAATCGATAGCTTATTTATGGAACTGTTCAGGTATAATGAATAAAGTTCGGAATTGAAACGCCTAGACTCCCCTATTAAGCCGTTTTCACGTTCTATCGCCGCTATAAAATAATATACTGCCGTTTCAATCAATGTTGCTACCAAAATGAATGCTATAAAGTAATAACCCGGCGAGTAAACATAAAATATGATATCTGCGATAGCACCGAAGACGAAAAAAGAAATGTTTTTGTATCGATTTGAATTCATAATAAATCCCAATAGCCACTTATATATTCAGGTGTAGAAACACTATCATCAATGCCCTCTAATTTTTTTAGAAAAACAACTCTTTTCTTGAATTCCCTAACCATATCCCTGCCTTTAAGCATATGCAAACTTGCAAATTTTTCCATGACTTTGGAATGCCCAATTCCTTCCAGGCTGTAGAAGCTGGTCGGATCTATGGCTGAAGTGGAATATCCCTGTAATCTGTCCCCCAATCCTATCTCATCGCGCGAGCGCCATTTGTATTCGATTATTCTATCAACCCGCCTAGATGTTATCCCATCCTGCCTCATAAAAAACGCTATATCCAGCATGGATACCAATGCAGGATCTACGAGCATAGGCTTCGATTCCAGCCTGCCTACCAAAGCATTTTCGTCTATTGCGCTATGTAATGTGGTCATGAAAGGAACGCCAACGTTTGCACCAAAAAAGACTTCTCGGGCCTCGCCCCCCCGTATCTCCCCAACTATGAGCCGATCTGGACGTATATGCAGGGCATTGACTACCTGATCCTTGATTTGAATGTCATTTTGCAGCCCCTGCAGCGATACCACATTCATGAAGTTGCTGTAGAATTTCAGTTCATTTACATCCTCTTCTATTGTTATTATCCTTTCGTATCTTGGAAGGAATGAATTGGCAGCAAGCATGAACGTAGTTTTGCCCGAAGCCGGCGCCCCTGAAAATACTATGTTAAACCTGGATTCAATGGCCATCCAAAGATACGCAAATGTTTCGGGAGTCGCCGTCTTGTTTTTTATCAAATGCTTTAAGTCTATCGATTTGCTGCCGCTAAGCCTTATTGAAGCCATGGTGCCATTCACTGCATATGGTTTTAACTGCGCATGCAGGCGCGATCCGTTATCCAATTGGGCATCTATTATTGGAGAGTTCATCCCAAGCTCTTTTTCCGTTTTGCTTATCAGCTTGTTTATAACGAATCTGAATTGGTCCTCATTTGCAAACCTCATATTGGTTTTGCAGTACCCATATCGCGAATGGTAAACGCCTATATTTGATTCAGGCGAATTTATTACAATCTCCTCTATATCCTTGGGCTCCTCTAGGAGTATGCTTATGGGCCCGTATCCCAGCGTATCATGCCCTACGATATAGCCTATGATGTCCTTTGAATCCCCATCTACCAGCATCCTGGATTCAGCAATCGAATCAAGGATGGCCTCTTTTGTTCCAATATCCTTTGGATACCCGAGCAAAGATCTGCTTTCTATAAATCTGCCCTTTGCCTTTTCCGCTTCTGCGTACGCCTTCCTGTCAAATCCAGGGGCATAAAGCGAATAGAGCGTCTCCCTGCCTCTGGTGCCTATTATCTTCCACTCGCCTGATTTTTCCAAAACCTTATCTGGATAATCATCCGTTATGACGAAACTTAATTTTGAGTAATGGTTCTCAAGCGTTACAGCCTTTTTCTTCTGTCCGCCAACGATATTAAGGAATATCTCTTTCAAGCTATCACCATATACTAAGATATATATAAATTTATTATAATAAACATATATATACTTTTGTATAAAATATTGCAAAAATTCATTTAACTGGCCGCACGATTTCAAATCGTTGAATGCCAGAGAAATAGAAGATACAAAAATGACCCTAGTTCCTTTTTCTAATACATCTGATACAGTATTGCGATTTTGCTCAATATTATTTTATTCACATAAAAGAAATATCTTTAAAAGCCTTTATTCGCAATATTATATATGGCAAAACATGAAAAACAACAAGATGCAATATGGGCATTGAGGAAGGTTTTGAGCAGACCTAATTATGCTGTAATGGACATACTGTTGCAGAAGTCGCCTAGGACTACAAAAGAATTATATTCTATTCTTGAAAAAAAATTTACCAGAAAAACGCTTATAATAACGTTAAGGGAGCTTTCATTGGATCTCAACGTTATTCAGCCCACCCATATACGCACGACTAATGGGTATGGGCTGGGATACAGGCTTAATCCTAAAATGAAGGATATAATAAAAAGCGTTCAGAAGTTTTCAAGAATTATAGAGAACGCCAGAGAAGCCTGAGTCTCCCTATTCTTGAAAGGCGTGCAGGCTATTTGTCCTCCAAGCGCACCTTGCGTTGCCCATTATACATTTCTATAACCTCGCCAGTTTCTGTTGCATCCTCGGGCCCTTTATCGCTGCGTATGGCGGTATCGCCTACCAATCTGGGAAACCTGAGCGCATAGCCAGATTCAATCCCCTCATTGTCCCTAGATCTTCCGCAGGTATGCATTGGCGATCTGGTTATCTCGTCGGCTCTTACAGTTATCACATATTTAGGATATACCCAAAAATCAGGTTCTACTAAAGAATCAACCCTCGCCGGTTTTGATTTTACCTGTATACTGCTGAGCATTTCCTTCAATTCAGCCATCTGCTTCTCGGTAAATCCAGTGCCTATGCGTGACACCGTTTCAAACATATCCCTTCTCTTGTTGTAGACTGCGCCGAGCAGCCCGCCAAATTGAAATTCCGCACGCGATCCATGCCCGGAATAATAACCTATTACGACGAGATCCAGCGTATCCGATAATTCGCCCCTGTAACTTCGTTTCATCTTTATCCAAGAGAATTTTCTGGCGCCTGCAATGTAATGTGCCTGCAGATCCTTTGCCACTATGCCTTCAAGTCCATCGCCTACCGACTTCTGGAAGAATTCGTCAAGATCCTTGGGCGTGGTTGCCATTATCCGTTTGGCTGGCATTATTATCTCGCCCTTTTTAAGCAGCTCCTCCAATTTGGCCCTTCTGGATTCATAGCTATGGTTTAGCATGTCCTCGCCATTCAGATACATAATGTCGAACGCCATGAGGTGCAGGGGCAGCTCTTCTATCTTTTCCTTTATGCCGTGTTTTCTCTTCCTCTGTATGGTCTCCTGAAACTGCATGTATTCTCCAGTGGATTCGTTGTATGCCAGCGCCTCGCCTTCGAATATTATTGACTCGGCTTTTACCTCATTTATTGTGGCCTTTGCTATGTCTGGAAACATATCGGTTATGTCCTCAAGCCTTCTGGAGTATATCTTTATTGTTGATCCCTTTTTATGTATCTGGCATCTGAATCCGTCATATTTCTGCTCTACTGAACATTTTCCATGCATCTTTTCTAATATCAAAGGCTTCGGGCCCCGGAAGCA
>JAJZOS010000040.1 GCA_021851985.1 Microcaldota archaeon
CTCGCGTTTCTTCCTGTTACCCTAATGGATGCAATTGCAAACTGTATCGACAGGCCTTTGGAGTTTACTATCAATATGCTTTTATCCTTCTCAGCTGCAAGCACCCTTACTACGCTGCCGGTTTTTTCGGTGCATTTTACGTTTATAACTCCCTTGCCTCCGCGCTTCTGAAGCCTGTATTTCATTATCTCCGTAGCCTTACCAAAGCCGTTCTCTGTTATCGACACTATGTTTGAGTCTTTTGATGCGGAAACCACATTTACTACGTAGTCATCCCCTTTGAGCCTGATGCCTCTAACACCATATGCATTCCTTCCCATTGAGCGTATGTCTGTTTCTTTGAACCTTGTGCCTTTACCTAAATGCGAAGCTATAAACAATTCGTCCGAACCGCTAGATAGGCAGACATCGGCCAGCATGTCATCGCTGTATGTGGGTATCGCTTTTATGCCGCTGGAGCGGGGACGGGAGAACAATTTCGCGCGCACCCGTTTGATCCTTCCCTTCCTTGTTACAAAATTCAAAAATGAATTTTCAAACACTCTCGTGTTTATTACCGCTTCTATCTCCTCGTTTTCTTCAAGCTTTACAAGATTTACTGCAGCTTTGCCCATGCCATACCTGTTTCCGGTAGGTATCATATAACCCTTCAGCCAGTATGCCCTGCCTCTATTGGATACCATCAGGAGATAGTCCTTTGACATGCAGGTAGCTACCTGTTTTACAAAATCACCTTCCTTAAGGTCTATCGTTATAACTCCTTTGCCTCCACGCTGTTGGCTTTTGTATATGTCTGCCGGTAGCCTCTTAAGGTACCCTGTATTTGTAAGTATTATCACGCTTTCTTCATCTTTTATGAGGTCTTCGCTTTCTATGTCCTGCATTTCTATGTTGCTCTCAATCGTAGACCTCCTCTCCCTCCCGTACCTATTGCTAACGTCCTTGGTCTCCTCTTTTATTATTTTGTAAATCTCGTTATTGTCGGAAAGTATTCTCTTGAAGTATTCTATGCTCTGCTTTAAGGAATTCATTTCATTGCGCAGGGTATTGCTCTCAAGGCTTGTAAGTCTGCTGAGTCTCATTTCCAGTATGGCGCTGGCTTGCTTCTCCGAAAATCCGTATTTTGCTATGAGCGCACCCTTTGCCTCCTTGGAATCGCTGCTTTTTCTTATTATCGATACAACATTGTCTATGTCGTTTATTGCTGTTAGCAGCCCGTCCACAATGTGCAGCCTGTCGGACGCTACCCCCAAGTCATATTCCGTGCGGCTCTTTATGACGCTGAACCTGTGCTCCACGAATATTTTTATAAAATTTTTAATGTTAAGCGTAAGCAGCCTATTGCCTATCACAGCTATGTTCATTACGGGAAGCGAGTTCTGCAGTTGCGTATGCTTGTAAAGCAGATTCAGTATATATTCAGGGCTCGTGTCCCCTTTAAGCTCTACTATTATACGTATCCCTCGTTTGTCGCTCTCATCTCTAAGCGCACTTATGCCCGTAAGCGCCTTGTCCTTCACCAACGTCGCTATTTTTTCTATGAGCGTAGCCTTGTTTACGGTATAGGGTATTTCGGTTATGACTATGCGCTTGCCCTTGTGACCATCAATGTCTTCTATATGGCTTCTCGCTCTTATTATTACGGATCCCCTGCCTGTAAGGTATGACCGTACTAAATTGCTATCGTAAAAGACTATGCCTCCTGTGGGGAAATCAGGCCCTTTTATGAATGCCAACAGCTCCTCGCTGGTTATGTCCCTGTTGTCAACATATGCAATTATGGCGCTGCAAACCTCTACCAAATTATGCGGCACGATATTTGTAGCCACCCCAACAGCTATACCTGAAGAACCGTTTATTATTGCATTTGGGATTTTTGACGGAAGTACAACTGGCTCTTCCTCTGTGTTATCAAAATTTGGTACAAAAGGCACTGCCTTCTTTTCTATATCTACCAGCATCTCTTCGGCGATTGCCCTAAGCCTCACCTCCGTATAACGTTGCGCAGCTGGCGGGTCTCCATCTATGGAACCCATATTGCCTTGTCCTTCTACAAGCATATGGTTCATTGAAAAATCCTGCGCCATTCTAACGAGGGTTTCATACGCTGCCATATCGCCATGCGGATGATACTTACCTATTACCTCTCCAACTATCCTGGCGCTTTTCTTTGTAGGCTGATCATGTACATTGTTAAGCTTGTACATTGCATAAAGTATCCTACGCTGTGCAGGTTTCAGCCCGTCTCTTGCATCAGGCAGCGCCCTGCCTACGATTACGCTCATCGCATAATCTATGTAGCTAGACTGCATTTCGCTCTCTATGGATACATCAATTACATTGTCCATCTGCCATCACACATCCAAGAAAGAAACCTCTGTGGAATGCTCCTCCAGAAATTTTCTCCTTTCATCTACATTTATGCCCATCAATATGCTAAATATTGAATCTGCCAATTGCGCATCTTTTATGGTTATCCTCTTCAATACCCTGCTGGATGGGTTCATCGTGGTTTCCCATAACTGTTCAGGATTCATTTCACCCAAACCTTTGTACCTGTTTACGTTAGCCTTGCCTCCGTAACCCTCCATTATTTTGTTCAATTCAGTATCAGAGTAGGCATATTTCACCTCCTTTCCGTGAGCTATCTTGTACAATGGGGGCTGTGCAGCATAAACATAACCCTTCTCTATTAGGGGTTTAAGGTATCTGTAGAAAAATGTCAAAAGCAATGTTTTGATATGGCTCCCATCCACATCAGCATCGGTGAGAAATATTATTTTATGGTATCTCAATTTCTCTATGTCAAAAGATTCCTTAATGCCCGTTCCGAAAGACGTCACCATTGTATGCAGTTCAGCATTGCTGAATATTCTGTCCTCTGACGCCTTCTCCACGTTTAATACCTTTCCCCTTAAAGGCAATATGGCCTGATAAAATCTGTCCCTGCCTTGCTTGCTTGATCCGGCTGCGCTGTCCCCCTCAACTATAAATATTTCAGCCTTTTGCGGGTCATTCTCCGTGCAGTCTGCAAGCTTCCCTGGAAGCACCGACCCCTCAAATATGTTCTTTTTTCTGGAAAGTTCCCTGGCCCTCTTTGCAGCCTCTCGCGATTCGGCAGCCCTAACGACCTTCTCTATGATCCTTCCAGCTTCAGCTGGATTTTCTTCAAGGTAGTATGACAATTCACCATAGACTATATTCTCCACTATGGATTTTATCGTCGTGTTGCCAAGTTTCTCCTTTGTCTGCCCCTCGAATTCAGGGTTTTGCATCATAACGGATACTATGCATATCAACCCTTCGCGCGTATCCTCTCCCTCTATACTGACGCCAACCTGTTTCTTGACGTTTTTCTGCAGATATGTAGTTATCGCCCGTGTAAGTGCGCCTCTGAATCCTGAGACGTGAGTGCCTCCCTCAAGCGTTTTTATCTTGTTCACAAAAGATATGATCTCCTCGCTGTAGGTATTCACATATTGCAGCGCTACATCAACCTTTACTGTGTCTATGTCCTTGGATATGATTATGGGCTTTGACAATGGCTCTTTGCTGCCTCTTATATAATCAATGAAGTCCATCATGCCATTTGTTGAATAAAACACCTTTTCTGTCTTCGTCTCATCCCTTTCATCCACAAGCGTTATTTTTAAGCCTGGATTCATGAAAGAAAGGTCGCGTAGCCTCTCGACAAGTATTACCGTATCGAACGCATTTGCAGAAAATATCTCAGAATCAGGCCTGAATTTAACCGTAGTGCCAGTCTCTGTGGTATTGCCAATTATCTCTAACGATGAAATCGGCACGCCCCTGCTGAATTTCTGTTCATATACCTTGCCATCCTTTTTAACCTTAACAGAGGTGTATTCGGAAAGTGCATTTACTACCGTCATTCCAACTCCATGCAGCCCTCCAGAAATCTTATAAATCTTATTGTTGAATTTCGCGCCAGAATGAAGCGAAGTCATTATGACTTCCAATGCAGATTTACCCTCTTTCTGCATAGCATCTACGGGTATGCCCCTGCCATTGTCGCTTACTTCGCCTACGTCAATGCCATCCTCCCTGGAAAGAGTTATAACTATCCTATTGCAATACCCTGCGAGCGCTTCATCTACTGCATTATCTATTATCTCGTTAAGCAGGTGCAAAAAACCGCTGCTTCCAGTAGAGCCTATATACATAGCAGGCCTTTTACGTATGCCTAACGGTCCTGAAAGCACAACTATATCCTTTGCACTATAATTATCATCACTCATTCTACCAGCTTATAAACAGTAAATCGCCTTTAATACATATTATGATTTCATATTTAAAGCCCTTTTGGTATAGTGTTGCTTCATCGACCAACACAAGAAAACGATAAATATCTTGATAGCATAATTCCAAGTATGCTAAAGAAGGCAGGTTTATACGAATCCCTTGAAAACAAAAAAGTGCGATGCATAGCGTGCTCAAGGAAATGCGTAATTCCTGAAGGGTCAAATGGTTTTTGCTTTGTGCGCAAAAATATAGGGGGCAGCCTCTATCTATTATCATATGCCATGGTTTCTGCGCTACAATTGGATCCTATAGAAAAGAAACCATTCTACAATTTCAATCCTGGTGCATATGTGCTTGGAGTTGGGACGTCGTCATGTAATCTTGGATGCCTCTTCTGCCAAAACCACAACATATCAAAGGAACATGAAATATCAGGCATAGAAATCATGCCTGATGAATTAATAAACTTGGCTATCTCAAAAGGTGCGCAAGGCATAGCATTTACATACAACGAACCGACAATATTCATCGAATACGCGCTAGATGTGGCTGAGCAAGCGCACAGGAAAGGGCTATTCACTCTTTTCGTCAGCAACGGGTACATGACCAAGGAAGCTATAGATTTGATGGTCGGCGCGATAGATGCCGTAGTTGTAGATTTTAAAGGAAATGGCGAAAGGATTTTTTCCAATAAATTTGAAGCTGTAGTATCAAACGATCCGGTAAAAGAGTCTGTAGAATACCTTGTAAAATTAGGGTTCCATGTAGAAATAACAGACTTGATAGTGCCCAATGTGGGTGACTCCCTAAGTGCATGCGATAAGCTGACTAGCTGGCTTGCCGGAATATCCAAAGATATACCAATCCATTTTACCCGTTTTTATCCTGATTATAAGATGCTTGATTATCCAATAACCCCGATTCAGACACTGGAGAAGCACTATAACGTTGCAGTAAAAAATGGCTTAAGGTACGTATATATAGGGAATGTGCCAGGCAACGAACACAATGACACATCTTGCCCAGGGTGCGGCAAAAAAATCATAAAACGTGATGGATTTTACATATCTAAAATGCATATTACAAATGATAAAAAATGCAGATATTGCAGATACCAAATAAAGATAGACGGCAAGCTAAAAAGCGAAAATAAGCATGTCAATGCTATAGATGTCATCATATAACTAAGATAACAATAAATTCTTTGCCAAGCAAATAAGTACCATGTTAACGAAGGCAAAAAAAACATATGTAAATGGTCTTTTGGTATTGGGTCTTGCAATAGCGTTATACACGCTGCTTGTCCATTTTCAGCCTTCCCTCCTTTATTGCCCAAGTAACGGTGTGATAGATTGTGCGCTTGTCCTGAAGAGCGCATACTCTACAATATTCGGCATACCTCTTGCATTGCTGGCATCTGCATGGTTCATAACCATGCTGTTGCTGTTTCAGTCAAAAAATAAAACCTCCCTAGCAATTGCACCTATATGGCTTATGCTTGGATTGGGTGGCATAGCCTACTCTATAACTGCTCAATTTCTCTTGGGGAAAGTATGCATATACTGCCTCTCCATTGATACAATAATAGCATTAACTGTTGCATTATTTGTGGTATGAATGCCTGGCATGTACATAAGAGATCCATTGTTTGGCGATATACACATCAATGATGTGGCGCAGCGTTTAATAGATAACGAATGGATGCAAAGGCTAAGGTACATAAAGCAGTTAGGATTTGACTATCTGGTATATCCTGCAGCAAACCATTCAAGATTTGAGCATTCGCTTGGAACGATGAAAGTAACTTCTGATATGGCCTCAAAAATATTTTCCGAAGATGACCCTGAATTGTCAATCGCAGGACTGATGCACGATATAGGCCATACTCCGTTTTCACACCAATCTGAAGATATAGCTACAAAGTATTTAAAGAAGACTCACGAAGAGATAGGTGCGTCCATAATATCTGAAAGCAGTATCCATGATGTAATAAGCGAATCGACACTCTCGCTAAAAAAAGTTTTAAGCTATTTCAAGGGCGAGAGTAGAGGAAAACTGATAACCGGGCCTTTAGGTTCTGACAGGATAGATTACCTTATGCGTGATGCATACAATACTGGGGTCGCATACGGTGTAATCGATTATATAAGACTGATGAACAAACTTGCCTTCTCCAAGGACGGCAACGTTGCAATATATGAAAACGGCATAGGCGGTGCAGAATCCATGCTGATAGCAAGATACTACATGTTTTCATCAGTATACCTGCACCATACTGCCGTTATTTCAGAAGCAATGTATAACCTGGCATTGGAAAATGCGATAGAAGAAGGAAGCATAATACCAAAAGAATTTATATATTTTACTGACGATAAAGCCGTAGCTGAACTTCTTAAGTCAAATGCA
>JAJZOS010000041.1 GCA_021851985.1 Microcaldota archaeon
TTTGCGGTTGAAAAACTCAACATAAACAATATGGTAAAGAACCACAATCTCGCGCATGCGATTTATAACGCTTCATGGAACAGATTCATAAACATGCTTTCGTACAAGGCTGAAAGTGCCGGCATGAAAGTAATAAAGGTAGATCCAATAGATGATTTCTACAAGGGAGATGCCAATACTGCAAGCATTGAAGTCCTCTCCGGATCTTTGCCACCTCGACATCAATGCATTATACACATCCTTTTTAAGTGCAATATAATTATATGTACATACACACACATTATTACTAAGGCGTCTGCTTCGATAACAACGTTGAAGCATGTGGGATTTTTCATCCATGTGGTTAAATATTTAAATACTTAGATTCAAGGAGATGTGATGACAGACAATTTTTATATGCTTAAGATAGGCGGCAGCATAATAACTGACTTATCAAAGCCCAACACTGCAAAGATGGACGAGATATCAAGGCTATTGGACGAGATAAAATCGGCAATGTCAAGGTCAAGCTTCAAACTGATAATAGGACATGGGAGCGGATCTTTCGGGCACGTATCCGCAGCCAAATATAGGATACAGGAAGGCCTGATAGATGCGGATAGCAGGAAGGGAGCGGCAATCACCCACCTGGTTGCGAAGGAACTCAATACCTTGTTCGTCAAGCAGGGGCTTGAAATGGGTATGAATCTATATCCGTTTTCGCCTGCGGGATTTGGGATAGGAGATGAAATGGGCCTTTCGGCAGGATTTACGGATCATATGCGTTTTGCACTGGAAAATGGCTTTATCCCAGTAGTGCATGGGGATGTGATAATGAATTACTCTAAAGGAGTATCGATATCATCAACTGAGGACGTATTGCGTTTTATATCAAAGCAGATAAAGCCATCTAAGGTATTCTTTTGCACTGATGTAAACGGAGTATATGATAAGCCGCCGATCGGCAACCTTGACGCAAAACTCATAAGGCAGATAAATGGCAGCAACATAAATGAAGTAATTAAAAATACTGGCGTATCAAATAGCAGGATTGATGTCACGGGAGGCATGAGGACAAAGATCTCTCTGCTTTATGACATATGCAGGGATACAGATGCGACAGGATATATATTTAACATAAATAAAAGAGGCTCTTTGGCAGATATATTGTCTGGCGATGTTCCAGATATTGAATTTACCAAAGTAAACAGGTAATGCACCTTTGTGGCTCCTGCCATCAAGCAGGCCTTCCACTGAACTTGCACAGTATGTTCTTATTTTATTGGCAACTGCATCCTGTTTAGGTCTTACGCCTGCCCGCAGATGGCATTGGTTTTTATGCCGGCTTAGCTAATTTTTTGCCAAGCTTAATAAATGGTTTAGGGTAACTTATTACAGGTAATAACATGGACGATATAGATAGCTTAATGGATGAAATGCAGGAAATAGAGCTAAGGGACAGTGTTGAACCCGATGCAAACCAACAGGCCCCAAGCGCAAGCGCGGTAGATTCAAACAATGCAGTAACCAACGAATTCCAGCCTGAAAGAATAGCGTTTGATGTTTTTGCATCGGTTGATTTGCGTGTGGCAAAAATAATTGATGTCGAAGACCATGAAAACGCAAGGAAGCCCATGTACAAATTACGGCTTGATCTTGGAGAACTGGGGACTAGAAATATAATTGCAGGAATTAAAGCACATTACAGCAAGGATGAACTCATCGGGAAAAGCATTGTAGTCGTAGCTAACCTTCAAGCTAGGAAGATAGCTGGATTACTTTCTGATGGCATGCTCCTAGCAGCAGAGGACGGAGAGGATATTTCACTCATAGTGCCGGATAGGGATTTTGCGCCAGGCAGCAAAATAGGTTGAAGAAATATCGCCTCTCTTTTCTTTGGTGTTTTAGGAAATTTTTTCCTAAAGTTGAACGCCTTTAAAGTTATTAGTTAAATGCTATTGAGATTTGCAGATTTTTGCAACCCTTATGAGAATTATAGGTTTATTGCAGTTATAATGGATCGCTGCAATCCTTTTCTCTTCCACAGTTGAGGCATTTGTAATGGCAGCCCCGTATTTCTACCATTGGCCTGCCGCATACAAAACATATTATCGGCTTCATCTTATCACAGCATATTATACAAATGTGGAGAGTGACATCCTCCCCCCATTGTGGCATCGGGATAGATTCTGAACTTGTAGGCTCTCGTCAGTTCCATAAATATTATATTACCATTTATATTTATGCGCATTTCTGCGGTTCGCTTTCGTCCCATCCATGAATGGAGTGGGATTTCCCGCTCACATTATTAAAATAGCCATCATAAAATATATTAGGGTGCATATAATGTTTATAGCTATAGAGGGGATTGACGGCTCAGGAAAAACCACACAGGCTAACAGGCTTGCAGAGATGCTTAGAAGGGACGGCTTTGACGCATTGACGACTAAAGAGCATACGGATGGCATAATAGGAAAGGAGATACAAAGGGTTTTGGAACACAAGGAAAAGGTTGATGCCCTTACCCTGCAAATAATGTTTGTCGCTGACAGGAGCGACCATGTGCATAAATATGCAGATATAATAAATGACAGGAGCAAGTTTCTCATAACTGACAGGTATCTCTATTCCACAATAGCATACGGCACGGCAGCAGGAGTTTCTAACGAATACTTGGTAGAATTGAATTCCGTATTTCCCGTGCCTGACGCACTTTTCATAATATTGATAGATCCGATTATCGCAATGAAACGCATAGACAGCGATAGCGGCAGGTCGTCACGCGAGTTATTTGAAAGGGAAGAATTCCTTGATGACGTGCAGGCCAATTACAGGAAATTCAAGAACGCCACTTTTATAGATGGAGAAATGCCTGCAGATGAGATAACGCAGATAATGTATAAAACAGCAATCAGGGAGTTTGGGCGCAGGTCATAACTGGCTTGTTTTGGTTCCGCCCTTGTCCTTTTTGTTTAAGATTAATTTGTATACAATGCCGCTGGCGAATTGCAATATGCCTCCCACAAAGATTGGCAGTGGAAGGGCATAGTCCATCAGGTATCCGCTTGCCCCTGAGCTCAACTGCGATATTCTTGTAGCCACACCGCTGATGCTCGTAGCCGTCCCATAATCTTCATTCTCTATGCCTTTTATAGTCATTGTGGATCGGCTAGGGCTGCCAACTCCAACGAAAAACGACCGTAATATATAAAACAGCCCAGACAATATGAAGATAGGTGAAAACGCCATGGCTATTAAAAAGACGCCATTTAATGACCTGGTTATCGAAGCCATGTTAAGCACGCTTGTCAGGTGCGATATTTTTGATGCAGTATAAGCGCCCACTGCAGTGATTATGTAAGACGCCCCAAATACTAAGCCTATTTGGAAAGGATCTGCATGGTAGAAGAGCTTGAACCATAGCGGGAGCAAAGGTATTGCTATGCCCATGCCTATGCCCCCAACAGAATTTGCAATTATTATCCTTAGTATATAGCTAAAGCTTGCAGGCTTCATGATTTTCGTCGTCTTAGTTGGCCTCTTATTCTCCTTGAGCAAGAGCAGGAAGCCGAATGACAGCATGAGCATGAATGCAGATGCAAGAAACATATACCTATATGCGATTCCTATACTAACATATCTGCTAAGAAATGTTATTGAACCGAACATTATACTGCCAAAAATGGAAAATAAAGATGCCACCATGGTAATAGTAGAAAATTTTTTGACGCGCTCATTTTCGTCGCTAAAATTGCTTGCAATTATGGCGTTCATGCCTGGGGAGAACGCCCCCCTTATGCCGCCTGCCCCTCCGCTTATGCCTGCAATTACCATACCGACTATTACCAATATAATATTTGAAGAGAGCGCTATAAGCAATGCCCCGGCAAACGTAAAAGCTTCAGATATTATCAATTCATATCTGTATCCGTGCCGATCGCCGATTGCCCCCAGCGTGAGAGTCAAGAAGATGGCAAACAGCATCGTAGTTGCCGCAACCAAGCCTATGTCGATTATGCTTATGTGCAGCACAACGAGGTATAATGAAAACGCGAGAGTCATGTATATCAAAGCCATGCTCCTAAGCGCCCTGGAGTATACTAAAAATTTGAATGTTTCTTTAGGGTCGACCATTTTATTGCCTTCATAACTTAACTTTGCCACATTTAACATTTAAGGCAGGTTATGTATTCTGCATCAATTATATGAAAAATACGCAACACTATTTTTAAGCAGTATATTTTTGATAGACAAAGTAGAAAAGGATTTAGGTTTGATATCTGAAACCCCAGAAAGAACAAGAAGTTTGAGTCGCCCATGGATAAGTCTCCTTCGGAGATAAGCATCAATAGGCTTTCAGAAGATTTTGGTATCTCGATTAACTGACATCCTCTCCTATCTGAGGGATATGAGGTTCCTCTTGCACTTTGCTTCTGTCTTTATCCGTCCTCACATGTTGCCATCAGAGCGGGTTTCGGAACTATTACTGGATTCAAGGTCTCAGAGCATCAATAGAAACGTCAAAATAGGCAGGGTGTCATTTTATTTAAATTATTTAGTTGAATTTTGCTTGTTCAGCAGGGCATCGAATGACTCCCCCAGGGTTTTTCTTAACATCCCGTCAAGCCTTGCCATATGTTCTATGCCATGGTTTATGAGTGCCTGGTTTCTAAGCAATTCTGTCGCCTTTTCTTTATTTAAAAAATTGACAAAAAGCACATCTTTGACTTCTCTTACATCAATAAGTCTTTCCGCAGATAGTTCTTTTATCCTCGATTCTGCTTTATCCTGCGCATATTGAATTTTGACTATGCTTGATAACATATCTTTAAAGACAGTGGGAACGTCCAGATTTTGAATCCTATCTTGCATTTCTTTCAACGAATTATAATCTATCCATTTTCCCACTATTTGTTTGGCATTTTTGTTCTGCTGGAATAGATTCATCTCCATTTGATAGTCCAACTCATTAATCTCTTTCATTTTTGAATTGTATTCGTTGGTAGAGTTTTCATTTGCAAAACTTAAATTGTCAATAATCGCTTTTGACTCTTTATACGCGGCTATCCTCTTTTTCTTAAGCGCATTTCTCTCTTTTAGCAATGAATATACATTGTTTACCATAATGTTCATTTCGTTATCATTTTGGATTTCCTTATATGCCCAAATCGCTATTTCACGCGATTTATACCAGAGCGCCTTTTCGTTGCAAATTGCACTGACTGCATAATTTACTGCAACGACAAGCTTATTATCTCCCTCTTTTGTGCACACCATATTTACAACCTGCTAAAAATATTTTAGTAGAATTGTACCAATCCAGATATTTATTAGTTCTTTTGTATAACCATATGGTTCTACCTTGACTCCCTATATGCTTCAAGGGCTTCCACCAACTCAGGGTAGCCAGTTATATTGGCGCCTAAATAATCTGCTGCTTTTTGGTACCATTCGGGCACTATGAATTTGGTTTTTGAAATTGATTCCTTTAGATCCGCAAAGGATATCAATTGTTTGGTGCCCGTGCTGCTTGATATTGACCTTGACCATACCGTCCTAGCAGCATCTTCGCAGATTGATTGAATATCTGAATGTGAGCAAAAGCGTGTCAATTTTGCCAGAGAGGTAAAATTTATATTTTCTTCTACAGGCCTTCCAGATAGATATTTTTTGAAAAGCGATATTCTCACCTCTTCGTTAGGTGCAGGCACATATATCGTCCTGCCGAATCTGCCGCTTCTCCTTAATGCTGAATCTATAAGCCATGGTTCATTGCTTGCACCTACAACGAGTACCTTGTGGCCCATTTCATATAGGTTATTCATTTCGTTAAGCATTGTATTGACCGCTTGCCTTATCCATGGATATGATGATGCTTCTTGCCTGCTTATCCCCAGCGCATCAAGTTCGTCGAAAAATATTATAGAAGGTGCATTGTTACGCGCATACTCGAAAAGATTGTGTATATTCTTTTCCGTATTCCCGACCAAAGCGTCAACGATATCGGGAATTCTTACATTTATGAATTTAACCTTGGCTTCAGCGGCAGTAGCCCTGACTACATATGTCTTACCGCAACCTGGAGGCCCATACAATAAGATGCCACCGCCAGCATTTACTTTATAATCCGACACGCTATCGGGATATTTCAACGGGTATATTATGTACTTGCTAAGTTCTTCCTTCTGAATTTCCATATCGACAACTTCGGAAAAACCCATAATTGGTGATTCGGCCATGAATATCTCAGTCAAACCGGTAGAATTCTGATCTGCTCTGCTTTTGTAATAATCCAGTTCTGCAGTATCCTTGCTGGATATGAGGTTATACAGCAGGTCCTCAACCACCGAATTTATTAACCCGTTTTCAAGATCCAATAGGAGTGCACTTGATGGCTTACTGCGTTTTTTCATGTTTTTTAGTAATATGAGTATCTTTTTGAGCAATTGCCTGTTGGCTTTGTAACCAATTTTTATGGCAGCTTTTAACGACTCGTTTGCTGTTTTTGTATCATTTTTATATATTGATATTACGGTTTT
>JAJZOS010000042.1 GCA_021851985.1 Microcaldota archaeon
TCGACGCTGAATTATCTTAGGGAACAGTACCAAAGCCAGTATTTTGAAGTAGGGCAGGCGCTCAACGCTGCGTTGGAAACGCTTACAGACCTGAATAATTCCAGGACTACTCTTGAGAGGGCGGATTTTGTAAGCAATAGGGAGTCGCTGATGCCTTTAGGGAGGTACGCATACGTCAACGCCAAGCTCGCAGATGTGAATTCTTTGATAGTCAGCGTAGGTGCGAATTATTTCTTAGAATATAATATAGATGAGGCAAAGGGGTTTATAAGCAAGTTACTGGACAGGCAAACCAAATTCATAAACCAGCTTATGAAGAGCAAGGGCGAACTGGAAAACGCATTGATTGATGTCACTGCAAGGCTCGATAGATTAACAGAGTAAGTGTGTCCATGTTTGATGAATTGAAAAAAAGGCTCTCCAGCGCAATAAAGGGCATAGTCAGAAAGGAAGAGGAGGAGATAGAAAAACCTCTGAAAAAGGAAGATGATGCAGGCAGGGAAGCGCCAAAACAGGATAAGGTTGATGCAGCACGTGACGCCCATGCAGAAGATGCAATTGAAGCTGAAGAGACCGCATACGCTGATGCACATGAAGAAAATGCCGCAGCAGGGCATCGTTCTGAGCAAGCAGGAAAAGGCAGGGAAGATGCGATAAGATTCTCGCTCGGCACTAGGATAAAGAGCAAGGTGCTTAGATCAGTAGCGCTCAACAATGATGATATAGCGCATTTCCTTGAAGCGCTTCAGGTATCGATGCTTGAATCTGATGTAGCATATGATACAACTGAAAAATTCATAGGCACACTTGACAGAAAACTGCATTCGCTCAGATTCGATTCAAATAATTTATCTGGAGGCATGATAGGCGCAGTACGCGAATCGCTTCTTGGCGTACTGAACACCAATAAAGGCAATATAAATCTCAATGGACTGATAAACGCTTCGGTAAAGGAGGGCAAAACGCCCGTAAGGATTCTTTTTCTTGGACCTAATGGCGCAGGGAAAACGACAATGATTGCAAAGCTGGCGCACATGCTGAAATCAAATGGAATAAGCTGTGTCATGTCGGCAAGCGAC
Organism: Microcaldota archaeon; assembly: GCA_021851985.1. The sequence goes on from JAJZOS010000042.1 coordinate 1,080, forward strand.
ACATTTAGGGCGGCTGCCATAGAGCAGACAGAGTTCCATGCAAATAAGGTGGGGGTGCCGGTAATAAAAGGAAGTTATGGCGCAGATCCTGCGAGCGTAGCCTTTGACGCAATAGCATATGCAAAATCGCATAGGATAAGCGTGGTATTGATAGACACTGCAGGCAGGCAGGAGACAAACAAGAACCTGATTAGCGAGATACAAAAGATATCCAGGATCACCAAGCCTGACGCAACCATATTTATAGGCGAGAGCACTTCAGGCAACAGGATAGCAGAACAGATAAAAGAGTTCAGCAAATCGGTAAAGATAGATGGGATCATATTGACAAAACTAGATTGCGACGCCAAAGGAGGAAGCGCGATATCGATATCAGACATAACGGGCATACCGATACTCTTCTTCGGCACAGGCGAATCATATGATGCATTGGTAGAATACAGGCCAGAATTTATAGCCGATGCGGTGCTGCCCAATAATTGAATCGCCAGGGTTGGGATTTGAACCCAAACTTCCTTTCGGAAACCAGATCTCGAGTTTCGCCTAATTAAAACTGGCGCGTTACCGGTTTCTGCCACCCTGGCATAAAAAAGCAATAAAAGATAGAGTTAAGAAAACATATAAAAGTAATGATTGATTATAAATATTTGCGGGTCGTAGATAATGGAATATACGTTTGACAGGGCATTTAGATGAAAGACAAATTCTTCGGGGATGGTTTTAGCATTAGGGTAATTACCGTATTCCTATTTATATTGCTATCCGCTGCAGGCCTTGCCTTTTCGTTTTACCTGTTTTCAGTAGCCAATACTACATATATATGGGCCATAGCGCTGGGCTTCTTCTTGCTGTCGCTTCTTTCAGGATTTTTCAACGTCTCTGCATCCATATTATATTACAGGTCTTACTTCTATGGCATATACCTTGAGAGGATTAAAAAGGGCTTAAAGCCGCTTACAAATTTACCAACAGTAGCAGTAGTCGTGGCCGTTTATAATGAAGACGTAACTAGGGTAAAGAATACGTTGTTGGGATTGAAAAAAATGAATTACCCAGAAGACAAGATAAAATTTTACCTCCTTGATGATTCCACAAAGGAAAACGGCATAAATAAACTGTCAAAATTCTCGCGCGAAAACAAGATAGAGTATATACATAGGAGCGCAAGGAATGGATTCAAGGCTGGCGCCCTAAACAACATGCTCAGCAAGTCTGGCGAGGAGTTCATTGCTATATTCGATTATGATGAAACGCTAACAAATCCTGATTTTCTTATGGACACCCTACCGTACTTCCAAGATCCAAAGTTGGCTTATATACAGACTGAAAAGACACATAGGAAAGGAAATCTATTCTCTGATTCGGTAAAGATGTTCGACGCCTTTTTCTTCAAATTTATAGAACCGGCAAGGGCGTTGAACAATACTGCAATCTTTGCAGGTTCATGCGGTATAATAAGGAGGAAGGCACTCGAGGCAACAAAGGGTTTCCCAGAATACATTATAGAGGATACATTCTTCAGCTTTGAATCGGACAGGATGCACTACAAAAGCCTTTACATACCAAAGGTTTATGCATTAGGCAAACCTATAAAAAAATTTACAGAATTGATAAAGCAGCAATGGCGCTACAACTACGGCGATACCCAGTTCATAAGCTACTTCTTCAAACGGAGGAAGAGCTTAAGGCGTTCGCCTCTGTCCCATATGGATTATATCGTCCACGGGTTTGGATTGAATTACATCTCGGTGACACTCATACTTTTTACTATAATATCAATATTCATAGTATTTTCATCGGTGCCATTCGTAAATTTGACCGTGCACCAAATCCTTCAGGCCAAATATCTTAGCACTGACTTAGAGATATTCGGAACGATGTCATTAATCCTGTCATTTTTCATACCGGTAGTGCTTACGAAGATATACTTCCATTCTGTCAAAAAAGGTTTTATGCTCTTTGGGCTTAATTTTGCCCTTGCATTCGTCAGGATGAAGGCTGCAGTAGCTGCTATATTAAGGATGAATCCAACGGTGCACTGGAATAGGCAAAGATCATCGATGAAGAAAAACATACTGTTTTCGATAATGAATACAAAATTGGAGCTGACGTTCGCTGGAGCAATATTTGTATTGAGTTATTTTGCAATAATCACGGCACACCTGACTGGGGGAGTATGGCTGATGTGGTATGGCATAATGTACCTTTTCACCACAATATTTTTGTACAAATACGGTTGATACGATGATATACGTAAAGATGCATGAATCAGATGATGGCGATATACTTGCGATGTGTGATGAATCGTTGATAGATAAAACATTGAGTGAGGGTGAAATGTTTATAGATGTAAAAGGGTATTCTGATTTTTATACTGGGGAACTGGTGGATGCGACAAACTATGAACTGCCGAGACTGGATGAGGTTATATCGTTTAATATAATAGGCGAGGAATCAGTAGGATTTTGCGTTAGGAATTCAATAATAGACATAGATAACGTTAAGGTTATAGAGGGAGTGCCTTTTGCGCATGCATATAAGGTCGACAAACCCAAATGAATTATGCGCTTTGCTCGGATAGTTTCATTATTGCTTCCGCTATGTCGCCATTTGCAGATTCAAGTGCTTCCTTTGCTTTTGCATAATCGCGTATGCCTGATTTTTCCATGACCATTTTTATGTCGTCTTCGGACACATCTATTTTCACTTCATTCTGGTTTTCCGATATGTTGCCCGATATCTGGAAGCTTATAGAACCCTGGGCGTCGATTTGCAGTATCTGCGGCTCTGAGACTATTATATCCTTGTCCGGGCATTTTATGATTACTTCGCTGGCTTCTATCTCTGACGATTTTATGCCCATTTTTGCCATCATGTTTTTCAATGTCCTGGGATCTATGTTTGGCATCATCCAATCACTTAATTACCATCTAACTGCATCTTATATTTATAATGCTTTCTTAAAATTATTATGATGCAATGAACCATAGGCGAATTATAGGAAGAAAGAAATATGTGTTCAAAAAATACAGCAACATATATAGTTTAGCGTTTAAAATCGAGCGGCGCAGGCTGCTCACTGGAATGCGCGGCTTGGATATAATGATAGAGCACGTAGGAAGCACTGCAGTACGCGGCTTGGGGGGAAAAAACATATTAGACATATTAGTAGGAATAAGAAGCGGAAGACGGGAGAGCATAAAAAGAAAAATAATAGAGTTACACTACGATTTTATAGAAACAAGTGGCAATGCAAGAAGGCTGTTTTTTGTCAGGGATGCCAAATACTCTGGAAAGGATATAAGGATGCATCTCCATCTGGTCAAATTCAATGGATATGAATGGAAGCAGAAGACATTATTCAGGGATTACTTGAAGAGGCACAGGAATGCAATGCTTGAATATGAAGACGTAAAGAAAAGGGCAGCAATGTTGGCTAAAGGCGATAAAGAAGCTTACATGAAGCTTAAGGAACGCTTCATAAACAGCACCATGAAGCGAGCTATGCGCTAGTATTAAGCATATATAATGTGAACTCTGCAGACGACAGCAAACGATTATGATTTACAAACAATGTTAGGCAATGGTATCCGATATTGTTTACTATTATTTGTGCAATATACTGCTTATTTACAGCGAGCCGACGATTGACATAAGTTCTTTTGTCTTAAGAACTCTAACTCTCTTCTGCGGACCAAAATCATTATCATTGCTCCATATTACAGCATCCTCATACAATGCACATGCAAGATACAGCCAATCCTTTGGGTCTGCAATTAGGCTAGCAGCAGGATATAGGAAGGGTTTAAGGCTTTTGTCTGGCACAAATGTTATCTGAGCAAATACCTTCTGAATCATGTGTAATAGCTCCTCGTCATTCATCCCTGACTTTTCCTTTATTTCTATGATGTGGGCTGCCAGTTCATCCTTGAGAAATTCTGGGGCAAAAAGTGTAAGTGTGGGGTTGAGAACCAGGCGCCTGGTAGTCGAATCCTTTATCAGGCAGGCAAACAGGATATTCGCATCAACTGTTACTCTCATCGAGAAGCGCCTTTGCGTGCTTTGCCATGCTCTTCGATACCTTCTTTTCTATAAGTTTCCAGTCCTTCATAGTAAACTTGCTCTTTTCCGCTAGTTTTTCCAACTCTTTGAAATCGGCAAGTTTCTGCTCTATTATGTTTCTTACGGCACTTGACCATTTAATCGACGGATGTTTTTCCATATCTCGCCTAAGTTCTTCACTTACGACTAAAGTTATGTTAGGCATATAACCACATAATTATTATGTGAATAAACATATTTAATACTTACTATTTAAGCACGATGGTGACTCATACCCGGCTTTCTCGAAGTCCCCGAAGCCGAACACGTCCTTTGTGCTGCCGAAGACGCTGGCCCCCCTCTTCAGAAGCCCAGCTACCTCGTTGACGTTGCCCGACCCTATAGCGGCGAATAGCTGCTCGTTGAGGCTGCTCATCTTACCAATAGTAGTTATGGATTGGAAGATACTTAAAAGTTGGCTCCATTCTAGCACCCCAAACCATAAGCCTTAATCTTCTATGACGTTCATTCGAACACTTAATCTTCAAGCCGTAGGTATATAAGCGGCCAGTGTTTGGATTCTAGTGTGATTTAAACTTCTTCTTCGCTCTTCTTCTAATCTTTTGTAAGTGATATTTCAGCATTAGTAAACGCAATATTATTACTGCGGTGATTGCCGCAGTTGCTATTATTAGTGCGGTGCTGCTTTCCAGCGCCATTGGCCCTTGTGCGACGATAGTTGGAACTGTTGTAGTATTAACGCTGATGGTTGTTGTAATTGTTGTTGGTACGATTTTCTGAAATATCCCTACAATAGGATCCTTCGGCACCGTAAACAGTACGGTGCACGCAGTGGTGTTTACCTCAAATGGCGTTATCATACCCCATGTGCCATTAGTGAATTCGAAAGGCCGTATGCGCGATGAGTATACGCCGCAAGGATATTGTTCTATTACATTCACTGTGACGTTTGCAGAAGTAGACACGCTTATGTTAAACGCACTTATTAGTGTGTAATTCGCAACTGGTTGTATAGGCACAGAAGTTGCGTTAGCCACATTCGCGACCATATGCACAGGTGTTTTCGATAATGTTGTCAATACAAATGTTGTTTTCATGTTCTGGAAATTAATTGATACCGGGGCTAGCGAAGACACAAGGACATTTGAAGTTATTGATCTGCCCGATGGCAGCAGGGGTATGGTAGTTGTTGATTGTATGGTTGTTGTAGAGGTAGTTGTCGTATTAATTTTTGTCGGAGCAGATAAAGAATATATGGCCTCTAAGTTGGGCGTGTATGTCGTGTAGTATTTGCCGCATGGAATTCCTAATCCTAAGCCGTATACGTCA
>JAJZOS010000004.1 GCA_021851985.1 Microcaldota archaeon
ATGCGAGTCTGGGTTCAAATCCCAGCAACCCCAAATCAAAACACTGAAAATCGGGACTATGGGAAACATGATAAGGAATTTTCAGATTACAACATTCCATAGCATCTTCTTTAGATTGGCAGCTGAGGCCACATATTTCGCAGCTTAAAGCTTCCTGACTCCTATTATTGCCATATCTAAACCCGAAACCGGTTTTGTTTAGCATACATTTAAATTATATTTATATTAAAACATATCGTGGATTTTATGGCGAAACTTTTGAATATAAAGGCAGGGCATAAAAAGATAAACGCCCATGTCGGCGAATTGAAGAAGCACAGCCTGGAAAAGACCACCACACTGATAATATCCGCATTTGGCCTTGTTGCAGCCCTCGCCTGGAACAGCGCAATACAGGGAATATTCTCTGTTTTCTTCAAGCAACAGTCAGGGCTAATTGCAATGTTACTGTATGCAATATTCGTTACGGTAATCGCAGTTGTTGTGACGATTTATCTGTCAAGATTGCAACAGTGATCCGCCAAAAGCAGCGCATGCACGTGTCTACTGTTTTTTGGACTGGTACTCCCCAACTTCCTTTTGCGCCTTCTTTATTAAATCGAGATTCTTCTTCTCGAATTCAAGCAGGCCGTAATTTGCCCTAAACAGGGTTCTAACATAATAAAACAAGAGAAATAAATCCATGGATAGGAGTATTATGAATATTACTGGAGCAGAAGTATACTTTGCAAAATATCCGAGTATTGCATTTGTAAGTATTAGGGCTAAAAACAGAAATTTATATATGAGCTTCATTTTCGACCACTTACCCCTGGCTTCCTCGATTTAAGCTTGCTTAATTCCAATGAGAGGAGTTCCTTTGCAATACCCAAAACAAGATAGAATATCATTATGTAATCAAGAGCCACGAATGCGAGCAGGAGAAGCCGTATCTGCCCTCCAGTGAACTGTATTATCATGTATGCAAAAAGCGCATTGTATATGAACATGAAGACCGTTATCCAGATTACGCTGCTTTTCATATGGACACTTGTTATATCTTCTCAACATTTCTTATATTAAATGTTTCTATAGCATTGGCTTGGATGACATTTTCTGTGCCGAAAGGATGCTTCTTGCCACTCCAAGAACCAGATAGAATATGAGCATGTAATCAAGAGCTACGAATGCGAGCAGGAGAAGCCGTATCTGCCCTCCAGTGAACTGTATTATCATGTATGCAAAAAGCGCATTGTATATGAACATCAATAATGTTATCCAGACTATGCTTATTTTCATGAAGCCACGTGATTGAATAATGCATATATTATTTTAAATAGGTGACTGTTTCTTTTAACCTGAGCCAACTTTCCTCACCTCTCTAAATATCTGTTTTGCTATGTCCATTCCTGCAGCATGCAACGCTTCCCTGGTAGATGCGCCAAGGTGCGGAGTCAGCAGCAGATTTGCTGCAGATTTCGAATAATCTAGCAGCTCTTTTTCCATATGTGATACGGGTTCATTAGGGAAAACGTCAATCGCAGCTCCGGCTATACTCTTGCTCTTTAATGCCTTTATAAGCGCATCATTGTCGATTATGAGCCCTCTTGCTGTGTTTATTACAAGCGCATTTTCCTTCATATTTGAGAATTCTTTTTTTCCGATCATCATCAACGTTTCATCAGTAAGAGCTGCATGTATGGATATTATGTCCGATTTTTTAAGCAATGAATTCAGGCTTGTTTTTTGTGCAATGCGCGAATTTACATATGGATCATAATATATAACGTTCATTCCAAGGGATTTTGCATATGTGGCGACCCTCTTTCCAATCCTTCCAAGTCCTACTATGCCGATTGTCTTGCCGTCCAATCCAATGCCTATGAATTTGTGCCTTTCCCATTTCCCTTCCCTTATGCTTTCATATGCCCATGGTATATTCCTGGCCAGGGAGAGCGTCAAGGACAGTGCATGCTCTGCTGTAGGTATAGTATGCGTGCCGTGAAGATTAAGCACTTTTATTCCATGGTCTTTTGCATAGCCAAGATCTATGTGATTAAGGCTTGTTGTGGCAGAGCCAATAAGCTTCAGCTTCTTTGCCTTCGAGAGCATAAAAGCGTCAAGTCTTGTTTCTATCCTAACTACAAGGATATCAAATTCCCCTATACTGGCCATCAATTCCTTTCTATCCATCCTTTTTGCAGTGACCTTGCCAACAGATTCAAGTGCCTTGACGGCATAGCTGTCAAAATATTCAGGTTCCAATATCAATATCTTAAGCATTGCAATCTACGCTCCACTTGCGTTCTGCCTTCTCGGATCAGTCTTTAATATTATATTTGTTACTGATGCTTTGTTGAAGCCCTTGAAACCCTGATCCCTTTCAAGGTTCTCCATGTGGCTTCCAATCGCCCCTTTCGACAGGAATTCATCATATTGCTGCATCGTTATATACCTCTTTGACAACAGGCTATCAAGCCTTGACTTATCCACTTTCCAGAATTCACCCCGTGTGAATGCCTGCTTGAGAAAGTCAAAGTATGAAAACGGCGGCATAACGTCAACATTGTATTCTTTAAGGTCCTCTTTAAGTTTCTCGAATACAAACCGGGCCTCCAAATGGTGCATGCCTGCCTGCAGTATGCTTTCACCGTGAAGGCCAACCCAGAGCCCCACGGTACCGAGCTTCTTAGGCTTCTTCCTGAACTTTTCATGAGGAAAGTCCAGTCTGGTTTCGTCCGCATCTAAGTCAACGTCTGTAAATACCACTATGTCACATATTGGGTGCTCCAGTATCTGTGCTCCCCAGCCGGCATCCTCTCCTGCATAGTATTTCTCCCTGCACTCATATCCCATCGTCTCAAATAGCGTTATCATATGCCTGAAGTTGTCGCGCGATGAGCGGTATGTATGATGATCATGGTTTCCCCACCCAAGTCCCAATCTATCCTGCCTTTCTTTCTGAATCTGCCCTGACCTGTTTTTCCTCTGCCAGTATGCGCGCTCCGATCTGAAGAAGGCATCTGCAACCCTTCCCGAATCAAGTCTCTTTGTAGCTTCAAGGACCAGATCTTCAGTATATCCCAATCCCTCTTTGTCGTCTTCAAAATACCTTTTTCTGCAGAAGAAGCTTGAAAGGACACTCAGATACTCCTTCACATCACCAGAATTTTTTTCGATATAACCGTTAAAGCCCCTTCTTTCTATAGCATTGAGTATGAAATTGCCCGATTTGTTTATCGATGCGTACCTTATGTGCGAAAACGGCTCACCTTCAGGTTTTATGCCAAGCCCCAGTGCCTGTATAAAGTCATCTATATTTTCCGGCTTCAGCGCAATAACTGTATTTTTGCCTCCGCCAACTAAAATAGGAAACAGATATGATGCTTTATGCTTGAATACCACAAGCCCATCGGGCTTTTCTACATCCTTCATTTCTACAAGCCCAAGCTTTCGCAGTGTTTCTTCAGTGCCATTGCCCTCTGGTATTACCATATGATCTATCCAGTCAACGAACCTTGTGGAGGTTTCATCCAGCATCCTTTCTGACAGCTTTCTTGCGAATCCGTTTCCTGTTAAAAAAGCACTGACGCGTTCGTTTACAAATTTCTCTAGGTCAGGATGCGTCTTCCATTCAAAATCCTTTTCTTCTTTAGTTTTTTTGGCCATTAATTTCATGAATATTTATATAGATTGAATTTTATAATCTTTATTCGAGATTGTATAATGCAATAAAACGGTGCTTTGATTACCAATACTGAATATTCAGATGTGGCAATAATCGGCGGGGGCGTTGTAGGCTCTGCGCTGCTTTATATTCTAAGCAACTACACCAGCGTCAAAAAAATCGCACTTATTGAGAAAAGAGGCGCGGTAGCATCAATGAACTCCAATAGCATGTCAAACTCCCAAACTCTCCATTTCGGTGATGTTGAGACAAATTACACTGAAAAGAAAGCCATCGAAACCAAAAATGCTGCAAAACTGATGCTTAGATACATAAAAAAGCATAAGGATGCGCAAAATGCCGTAAAGAGATGCCAGAAGCTGCTGCTTGCAATAGGCCAAGACGAAATAGATTATGCAGATGTGTGGTTCAGCTCAGCGAAACACATATACAAAGGCCTCAAACAGATATACTCTGGGGAAATCGACAGGCTTGAGCCTAACATACTCAGGCACAGGGATCCGTTTGAGAAAGTATCTGCATATGTTTCTGACACAGGCTATATGGTTGACTTCGGAAAAATTGCGGATTCATTTGTAAATAACTCAAAATCAAAATCAAAAAAAGTCAAAGTGATCCTGAATGCACGGCTTGATTCCGTCAGGGACGATGACGGAGGATACATGTTATACTTTGGGGAAAGGAGAATAAAATGCAGATCTGCAGTATTCTGCTCCGGAGCTTACGGACTTTATTTTGCCCGCTCTTTGGGAATGGCCGGAAATCTTTCAGTTATACCTACCGGAGGCGCCTTCTTTACATCTAGGAAAGTGCTCAACGGCAAAGTATACCGCGTTCAGACAGGAAAAATACCTTTTGCTGCAGTCCATGGGGACCCTGACATAAACAATGAACATAAAACTCGTTTTGGTCCTGTAATATACCTGCCTCTGGGGCTTGAAAGGGACGAACTGCAGATATCCGACTATGCGAGGGCGGCTGGATTTGGCCCGGATTTTATCTCGGCAGAGGTAGACATACTGCTTAAATACAAATTAACCGGAATGATGCTTAAGCATCTGTCGTATCAGATTCCTATCGTTGGAAAGGAGCTATTCCTCAATAACGAGGCAAGGAAAATCGTCCCGTCTCTGAAATATGAAGATCTTTCGCTAGAGCCGCAGTATGGCGGAATAAGTCCAAGGGTCATTGATCTGCGTGATAAGACGCTTTCAATAGGCGAAGGTAAGATAATCAAGGATAACTTGATCTTCAATCTCTCGCCTTCTCCGGGTGCTTCGTCATGTCTTTCAATAGCGAAATCCGATGCAGAGCACATTTCAAAAGCAGTAGGAGAGAAATTCTACAGCGAGAAATTCAACAGCGACTTTAGAATAGGAGCTGATTAATCCATGATTCTATGCTTTTAGCAAGTTCAGCAGCTTTACCATCAAATGAATGGTTTGCACCTTCAATGATAAGCCCGCAAAATCTCTTGGATGAGGACTTCGAATCAAGAATCTCAAGGTATTTGGAAACCGGTCTGAGTGCATTCTCCTCTTTTGACCCAAACAGTGCAAGTATGGGCGTCTTTACCGATGAAAATTCACGCAACCTGCCCTCATAATCGAACAACCTGGCTTCTGGCCTTTTTAGATTTATTATCGAGTCCATCCTCTGTGCCGAAAATCCGGAATCTGGGTCTATTATACGCCTGCCCAGCCCATTCGATATCAGAAATGACGCCTTATTTTTCATTCTCCGGAATTTCTTCCCAAGACGTTTCTTGTTAATATTGTAATCATCGCATGGAGCTATAAGGATGATTGCGCTGACTCTTTTATCGCGTGTTTTGTACTGATAGAAGAGCGACTTTTGGCATCCTGTGCTATGTCCGCACAGCACTATCCTTTTGAATCCCAGTCTTTTCATTGCGCTGATTGCAGCATCCAAGTCATATATGCAATCCTCGAACCTTTCCAAGCATGTTCCAATTCTCTTCCTGCGCTTTTTCCCATTGCATATCTCTACAAATGAATTAATGTCTCCAAATCCCCTGTTATCCATTGAAAATAGCGCGATTTTTTTATCCAACTTCTCAAGCATCGTCATTGCAACAGGCGTAAACATAGTGCCTCCCATCCCATGAACAAATATTATGCATGCTGAAGCCGTCGATTTTCTGGACAGAATTCCCCTTAGCCTTATGCCGTCTTTTGTGCTAAATTGTATGAAATCGATATTATTGCGTATTTCCGTAATGTTCATGCTTGCACCTTTTAATACTAATTTATAAATTAAATCAACAAAACTTATATGCTATTGTGGACCCGTAACTCAGTTTGGCTAGAGTGGAAGGCTTTTAACCTTTAAGTCGTGGGTTCAAATCCCACCGGGTCCGTAACTAACAGATGTGCTGCAATGGATAAAAAAGCGGAAGATCTTAAAAATAAGCATTGGATGGAAATACTTGTGGACCGGCTTGAGGAGCAGAAGAAGCCGCCGTTTGTAATTACAGGGGGCATGACTACAAGCGGTCCCGCGCATCTTGGCACAGTATGCGAATTTTTGTACCCCGCTGTTCTGAAACAGTCTCTGGAATCTCGAGGCAAGAAGGTAGAATTCAAATTTGTTGGTGATATACTTGACGCGTTCGATTGCATACCTTTCGAATTGCTCAAGTATACAGATGAGCTTACTCCTGATCTTGGAAAACCCTTGGTGCATACAAGGGATCCTCTGGAATGCCACAAATCCTTCGGAGAGCATTACCTTGAGCAGGCAAAGAAGATCATGGAGAGGATGTCGCTAGAAATAGAGGTGATAGAGGCGGATAAGATGTACGAAAGCGGAAGCATGGATAAATACGCCGCCTTTTTCCTTCAAAATGAGGGTTCAGTAAAGGAAGTTGTTGCACAGACGTCTATGAAAAAAGTCGAGGATCTTAAGGACTGGAGCCCAATAATGCCAATATGCCAGAAGTGCGGCAAGATAGCTACGACAAGGGTGATCTGGCACAGCAGCGATGAATATGAATACGTCTGTGATAAGGATGTAAAATATACAACGGGATGCGGATTCAAGGGCAGATCAAGGATAATAGACCATGCCTACAAACTGCAGTGGAGACTACACTGGCCTTCATGGCAGGCATTATTCAATTCCAGCATAGAGGGCAGCGGCATGGATCACATGACCAAAGGCGGCAGCGCTACAACTGCCGTGGAAGTTCATAAAAAATTGCTGGGCAGGGACCCTCCGATACTATTCAAATACGGATTTGTTCTTATAAACGGAAAAAAATACTCGAAATCCAAAGGGAATGGCATGACCGCTACGGAGCTTAGCAATCTTGTCCCACCTGAGATGCTTAAATATGCACTCATAGTGCCAAACATAGAGCAGAACAAGGACATAGATCCGACAGGAGATAAGCTAATACTTCTTTACAATGATATCGAAAGGATAAGCAAAATCGAAACGTCAGATGAGAGAGCCGATGTGAAGAAAAAACTGGCATTTGATGTTGCCATAAAAAAGCTTTCTTGGAAATCGTCTTTTCTTGACATACTGCTAAACTATCAGATATACAGAGACTGGGATAAAGTAAGTGACCTGGTGGGGGACAGAGACGGAGTAATATATCTTTCACATTACATAGAAGCGTGGCTGTCAAAAGGATTTGCCCCTGAAAGATACAATTTCTCGGTAAAACAATCAAAGATAGTGACGAATTTGGATGCGGTAAGATTGCTTGCATCAAATCTTAAGGAAGGCATGGGCGAAGTGGATGTTCATAACATGATTTATGAGGTTGCGGGGAACGCAAAAGTCAGGCCGGAAGAGCTGTTCAAATCAATATACAACGCTATTATAGGAAAGGACAGCGGCCCTAAACTCGGCAAGCTCATAGCGGCAATCGGCATAAAAAAGGTAAAAGAAATGCTGGAATTTTCTGTGAATTAGCGTCATATCCTCTGTTTGGGCTGGCGCTATGCCCTTTGCACCGATTCTAATGCGGACTTGCGTGGAAGATATATGACAAAATCTGCAGACGGTCTGTATTTAACAGCTACAATTTCAGATGAAGCAACCTCAATCATAAATTCCCTGGCATTTAACCCTGCCTTTACTACAGAATCCATCAGAATTAACGGGCCGCTTGATGCGCCTCCTACGAAATTGACTGCTACAGTTTGTATACCGTCCTTAACAAGTCTCTCATTTGTAGTTGGCACACCATAGATAAGCGCTTCTTTATGCGCATGAAGCTCGCCGATAAGAACTGCAACTTTAACATCGCTTCCCATATCCAGTATTTTTTTAATATTCGAGGTTATATGCGATTCCCTTTCCTCTGCAGAATGGTTCTTGTACACATTCAAATCTACAGCAAAAATTTTGATTCCTTCTGAAACTAGCGTCCGTATTGCCCTTTCATATGTTGGGCCTTTTCCAGGACCAAGATCAATGCCTGACAGATCCACATCTCTTCCATCATTAAGCTTTCTAAGCGCCCAATTTGTAGAAGGCCTGGCTTCTATTGCGTAATGGGTTACACCTGCAGCCTTAAGTTGTACCGAATGGTTTGTAATATGCTCCCTTATTTTATAATTATAATGTTGCTCTCCGATAAAAAGAACCCTGCTGTCTCCCACTATTTTCTTGTAATCTACATCTTGATGGATTCTCTTCAGTTCAATAATTGCCCTTTCAGAGTCAGTAGGTAAATCATATTTATTTTTAGCATTATTTATTTTCATAATATACATTATATTGTGGCAATTTTAAATTGTTTTCTACAAAAAGCATTGCGTGACGGATTGCACGCGTAATTTTGGGAAATGGCAAGCCTCCGGCGAGGATTGAACTCGCGACCTTGTGCTTACCATGCACACGCTCTACCACTGAGCTACAGAGGCATATCTTGTCATAATCCAATATTAATTCCTCCTCCGCCGAATCCAGGATTATTGCCTCCGAATCCGGGTGCATTTCCCAATCTAAATCCCCCTTGCCCTCCTTGTACAATGCTGGACGTGTAAAGATGCTCTACTGCTATTGCAAACTCTATGAGCAAAAGAGTTGGAGTTGTCTTGTCTTGTATCGAAAGCACAAAAATTGCGTAATTTGGATTAGGAGTAAACCTGATAGATGTGCTTTGCTGAAAGCCAACCTGCGCAATTGTCTTTGAACCATCCATGCTTACAATGTTGCTTATAGTGTTAGGTTGTTCTTTTTTGATAAGAGAGGTAAATAGCTGCATAAGCGGCGCCGTAAGGGTAAGTGTGGCTATTTTGTTTTTGTCCGCATCTTCAAGAAGAAATGTCTGTGCTCCTGCAATAACATTTCCGGCTATGTTTATCTCCTTTGAAACATAGCCAATCACTTTCTTGTTATCATCATACAGCTCATATGTCGGAGTTATTGCCACATACTTTCTGTGTATTTCACCAACGATTTTTTTGGAAGGATCAGTAAGGGTATACGCTTCTCCTATAAATTTTTTCTTCACTTCTATGAGTTTTGTGCCATCTTTATCATAACAATCATATGCAACGTTCAAGGAAAAGGTATTTGGCCTCCCTATTACATATGAGTCTAAACCAAATATGTCCGACATACACGAAATATGCTGTAATATATTTATATACTTTGCTTTTGTAAATCTGGTTATAATTAAAATGCGTGTTTAAATGTTGCTTCTTTACATACTTGGAGGAATAGTAGTACTGCTTCTTATCATAGTTGTTGCACTATACAACGGTTTTGTATCCAAAAGAAACAGGGTGCAGGATGCATGGGCACAGATAGACGTACAGTTGAAGAGGAGGTATGACCTCATACCTAATTTACTCAATACTGTGAAGGGATATGCAAAGTATGAAAGGAGCGTGCTTACGCAGGTAACGCAGCTCAGGAGTTCTCTTGTAACTGGATCAGTTCAGGATAAGGCGCAGGCAAATAATATGCTAAGCCAGGCGCTTAAGAGCATATTCGCAGTAGCAGAAAACTACCCAGACCTTAAGGCGTCGCAGAACTTCATGCAGCTGCAGCAGGCGCTTGAGGATACCGAAGACAAGATAGCATTTGTGAGGACTTCATACAATGATTATGTAATGGATTTCAACAATGCAATACAGGAATTCCCCGGAAACGTGTTTGCCGGAATGTTTGGATTCAAGAGGCAGGATTTCTTCCAGGCGCCTGAGGAAGCAAAGGAGCCGGTAAACGTAGATTTCAGCGACTTAAATCCACAGGATTCGTCATCCGCGAAACCCACAAAAGCAGCGGGAAAGAAAAGTTAAAGTGTGTCTAAAATGACAAGCTTCTTCGATGAGATAGCAAGAAACAGGCTTAAATCAGTACTTTTAATGTGCCTGTTTTCTGGAATATTCTTCCTGATAGTTTACGCTTTCGTGGAATACTTCGGTGGCGGTATTTTTGGATTGGCCATAGGAGCAGTTATAATAATAGCATATGCAGCATTCTCGCTCCTTGCAGGGCATAAGCTTGTTCTCAAGGTTTCCGGAGCAAAAGAGGCTGACAGAAGCAAGTATCCTGTATTGTACGATGCGGTTGAGGGGCTTGCGGCAGCATCGCAGGTACCTATGCCTAAAGTGTACATAATAGACGATCCCAATCCAAACGCGTTTGCTACAGGGCCTAACAAGAAGCATGCCTATGTCGCAGTGACTACTGGCCTGCTTGCAATGATGAACAAGAGTGAACTTCAGGGAGTAATTGCACATGAGATGTCGCACATCTACAACAATGACATACAGTTCATGATGATTGCCGTGGTCTTTGCCGGTGCAATAGGGCTTCTTGCAGCAATAATAAGAAATTCGCTGTTTTTCGGGTTCGGTGGAAGGAGAAGTAACGGCGGTGGATACATTCTAATCGTGGCGCTTATACTGAGCATTGTTGCGCCTATAGTCGCATTTCTGATCAGGCTTGCAATATCTAGGAGGAGGGAGTATATGGCCGATGCAAACGGCGGCAGGATTACAAGGGATCCCGGTTCACTTGCAAGTGCGCTCATGAAGATAAAGGACTATACCTCAAAACCCAATGCTGCTCCCGTAAAGCATGCCAACGATGTTACAGCTTCACTCTATTTTTCAAGTCCGTTGAGTGTGGCATCCATATCAAATCTGTTCTCAACTCATCCACCTATAGACGAAAGGATAAAGAAGCTGAAGCAGATGTACTGAAGCCTTTTGCAGTCTTGTTCACTTTCCGTGATCTAGTCCGCCCAGATCGACTACTATAGACGCACTCCCGGTAAGACCAGAGTTGTCTGTAGCATTGACAGTTATTATGTAAAGTTTCTGCGGGCCTGTTGCATTCCAGACATATTCAAAAGGGGGCGAGTTGACAGTGGCGTACAGCGAATTTCCTATGAAGAACTGTACATCCTTTATCCCAACATTGTCACTAATATTTGCAATTATGTCCACAGGACCATTTACAGTTGATACGTTTTTAGGAGAGCTTATTGCAACTTTTGGAGCAATAGCAACCAATGTAGTAGTTGCAATAGAGGATGTAGTTGGCGTTTTAGGTAAAATTGAGGCAATAGTAGTGTAATTAGACGTTGGTTGAGGCAAAGCCAAACTATTCCAATGCAAGAAAAAAACGTAATAAATTACGATTGCGGCCAATATTACGATTATGAATATCGCTATTTCTTCAACGATTGATTTTTTGGAACTGGCATTTGTGGCGTTTGTCTTTCTATTGTCATTTCCCATAATAAATATAGGCTATCATATATTTTAAAATTTATGTGCAAGCGCATTGACAAATTAAAATGCAACGAATTTTATTAGTTGGTAGATACAGCAATTATCAGGACACCATCATGAGACTGTTATCAAGTATGCATGCAATAATGATCCCGGACGCTGTTCCTGCATCATGCATTTTCCTGACAACCGAACCATATTCATTACTAACAACGCGTATATTTCCTCTTGATTTCAGCGCTTTACTTATTTCCCCGATATTATGATGGCATATTATCCCTGATTCAGAGCAAGAACGTGCTAGTTCAGATTCTTCGTAGGCATTTATGCCCTCAACGGTGAGTATGTCTCGCAGATTCACGTTTCCATCCTTAATTTTATCATGAATCATCATATCCAGATTATTTGGGATCTGTGGGATGTACAACGATATGCGCAATCTGTAAGTGGCTGCATATCTAATCACAAAAATAAATATTATGCCTATTAATATTTCCCATGAATTGCCGATCATAGAATATATCGTATTCATATACGCATCACTTCAAAATTTCCGTTTGAACTCTTTATGAAGCGATATCCGTTTGATTTCATGTAGGCAACGGCGTTTGACACCGACTCTCTGCTTACCCCAAATTCGACTGATAGCGAATCCAGATTAATAATGCCCTGTTTTTGCGCAATTAGCCTCGATATTGCCATAATCAGTTCAGAATCAATGTTTTTCAACCTCCTTTCAATCTGCATGTTCTCCTTCAGGAGCTCAACTATTCTCCTTGAAAGTATGATATTTGCATTTGTCGCTTCGATAGAAACGTTTTTTCTTTCAACTTCAGCTATCCTGCCTCTTGAAAGCAGTTGTATCAGGAAGGGCATGAGGCCATTCATGTCAACTTTATAGTCCTTTGACAGTACAAGTATTATGCTCAATATCCGCAGCATGAATTCGTTTGAGAAATAAAATGGCGAGTCTTTCGAATTAAGAGTGACTGTCAATCTGTTCTTTTCTATATTGATTATGTAGAACCTGTCCTCCATGCTCCCATTATCTATAATGTAGCTGCACACCGAGCCTTCAGACAATGGCTTTATATTGGGATAGAACGAAAGCGTTGACTTGAGTCTGTGCATGTTGGAAATCAATGAAGCTTCCAGCGTTATCCTGCTTGATAAAAAATTATTTTTTGCTTTCATCAGAATCAACATTAAGGGCAATTGAAAATGCGTCTGCGATATCTGATCTTGAGAATCCGAGCCCCTCAATTTCCTTCAGTATTGCAATTCTATCTGCCCCTGTTTCGTATATTTTCCGTATAAGCAGGGATAATTCAATCCTGCGAATTGCGCTTGCATAGTTCATTATCTCTGTTTTTTTATTGCCGCACAATTTACCGACCATATGATCAAATCCTTCCATATCCATTCTTACCTCCATGCCATTACCTACGCTTATCGCTATATAGTTGCCCTCGTTTATTCCAACGACCTTTTTTATCTGGAACGCATGCCTTTTCCCGGACTTGCATGACTGTATCAGGAAGCAGCTCCCACGGTCCATGTCCTTTATAATGTTTGTTTCCTCTTCTGAAAGATTGTAGCTCCTTGACAGCTTTTCGAGGCTCTGTAAATTGGTAGTCTTAAATATGAATATCGTAGCCACATTGGACAGTATGTTTGAATTTGTATCATGCAGCAGCTGCGAAGAGGTAATAAGGCCAACCCCATATTTCCTGCCCTCCCTTATTATCGTTTCAAGCCCCTTGTTTCTTTCTATAAGCTTCCATGCCTCATCGAGCAGTATGAACAGCCTCCTACCTCCCGGCTTCCTGCGCCGCATTGCAGACGCTATAGAATCTAGAGCATCTGACGCCTTGGATACCTTCTCGTTTTCATCCATACCGTCAAGGCAGATATAGCATACTCCTATGCCGTTTTTTACTGAGTCGTTTATGCCGGTAGCATCCGAAGATATTGCATCCGTTATGCTCCTGTATTCACCAGTAAAATCTATGATTATTATCCCGCAATCAGAGAATATTGAAGACCTTATCACAATGCTTCTGGCAAAGAAGGTCTTGCCGCTTCCGGTCATTCCGCATATCAACACATGCGGATTTATTGCTTCATCGTAGTCTATAAATACCGGCATGGACAAACGCGCGGAAATGCCTGCGAATACGCCTGAATATGAACCAGATTCGGCTGTTTTTGCGTCCGGCTCAGGAGAACAGGGAAGGCATACAAAACCAGATACAAACTGCGAATTTATAGTTTTGAGGATATTAAACACCTGACATCTGCAAAAGCCTTTCGCCGCTCAGTATCTCGCAGTCAACCCCCAAGGCAGCCGAAAACTTGCTTGAGAGAGATTCTATGTTCTTATAAGAATACAGCTCTGCCTCCGACCTGTCCACGGAAAAGTATATCGACTTGAGCTTTATTTCGTACTGGAATGATTTTCCTGAAGACGCTAAGCTTTCTATATCGCCATTTATGACTTCCAGCTGACGTCTTATGCTGTTCACCTTTGCATGCGATTCTGGATTGATCCTTGACAGCGCAATCTCCTTGACCCTTAGTCTGGTCCTTAAATTTTCAAGAATTTTGCTTTTGTCAACTTCCATAAGCTCTATTGAAAATTCAAATTGCTCGTTAAGGCTGTTTATCAGGTCATTCAAAGCGTTCCTGTTGAGATTTGGGCTTACGGGTTTTACTGTCGCTATCGATATTGACTTGTAGCCGTTGCCTTCGTCCCTTGATATGGAATATGTGTTTGAACTCAGCCGGTAGTTCCCTGAAACCTCCACTATAGCTGACCTTTTTATGAGCAGATTGTTTACAATTTGTCCCGAATGCAGGAATACCACTGAAGCCAGCAACGCAATTGAAGATAACATAAGCGCTATTCCGTTTAGCATTGCGATAGATGATATAAACAAAACTGCCGATGTGACATATACCATATAGAAAGCATGCTTCATTCCGCCGCCGTTGTCGTACATATATCACACCAGATCAAACATGTTGAAATTTATCTCAGAGCCGAATAACGCAGAAAATTCCTTAACGGATACTGCAGTGAGTGCAATGCTGAATGCTGGAAGTATGAATGCAGCCATTATGAAATAGGATATGTAATCAAACAGTTGGTTCATCAGGCCGGAAAATGCGGCAACTATGCCCTGCAAAGCCCCCGTTATCCCCGACAACAGAGTGTTTTCCTGATTCTTTGACGCAGTAGCCGCAGAAATATCATTGTTCAGTGCAGCAGATGCATTAGTAATAGCAACTATGGTTGAATTGCTTGTGTTTATTGAATATGAATTTATGATTGCGGCGTTTAGGAGATAGGAAAGCGGAAGGATTATGTAAAGCCCTAGGACAGAGCCTATCATGAATCCCCCAAGCTTCCTGGTAGGGAAGAATGTCCTGAGTATTATGCCGATAGGAAGCAGGACGCTCAGGGAAGAAACAGCTATAGCAGAAAGTACGGATGACTGGACAAGAGAGCTTATCGATACCGCAGTGAGCGTTTTTATGAAAAACTGCAGTTGGTTTATTATGGGTATAAGTATGGATGCCGGAGAGAAGGAGATTACCCCTATGGATATCGTTGTTGATGATATTACTCCAAGTACGGTATTAAGCCCGAGGAAGCCAATTATCAATGCTGTAGACTGTGAAAGTATTGATGGATGGCTCAAACCTCCAAAAGTGTACCCGCCTCCGGACAGGTAGCCGTATGCGAAGCATATCGCCGCATTGGATGACAGATAAGCAGGACATTGTGCAGAAGCGCTTGAAAGAGTTATAGAGCTAATAAGGCTAGGTATTATTCCGAAATTTATGAACAGCGGTATGAATGCGCCTATTATAATGCCGTTTATCGCAGATTGGTAGAGCTCATCCCTGCCAAAATCCTTTAGATTCTTGTTGTTGCTCGCATAGCCTACGCCTAATGCAATTCCGCCTATACTTATCATTACTGTAAGCACCGCTATTGCAATTCCAAAGCCGAATGGAAGGGACATAAAATCAGGTGTAATTGGACAATGTTACATTTGAAAGCAGGTGTGTAGAGGCAACAGCGAAGCCGTTGGCAGTTACCGAAAGCACGGCCACTATCACTGCCCCGATTATCATGTCGCTTGCAGTGGTATGGAAGCTTGCCCTCTGATGAGAGGGGAAAAACTGCCCAATGGCATAGAAAAGCCCCGCAATTATGAACAATATTGCGCTTAGTATCGGCCCTATATGGGAAAGAACATTTTGTATGAAATTAAGTGTGGATATTATATCCAGCGACACTGTGCTTTGTGCAGAAACCTTTCCTATGAATATTGCCATTGTGCATATGCAAAGCATTGCTCTAAGTACATCTTTATACATCCCATTTCCCATATCTATACCTTTTACTTTAGTAAATGAATATATACTTAAATAACTATTTAAACCTTTTGATAAAATAGCTGGCTTGATTCATATCGAGCAACTTGAGGGCCAATAGGAAATCCGGTTATAAGCTATCTTTAAATATTATTAGTCAGTACACAGTGTATGTTAAGTGATGGATATGATAAGAAAATATGCTATATTCAGTTTTCTCGCAGTCCTGTTTTTTGGCAGCATGGTATATGCGCAGTACGGATCCGGAGGCATGGGCACTTCTACAATATCCCTTTCACAAAGCAGCATTACGCTTTCACCGGGCAGCAGTTCTTCTGTAACCTACACTGTTAAGCTTTCAAGCGGCAACATATGGGGGACGACTACAAATGTGGCTGATAGCGGAAAGCTTGCCGCAGATGGCATATCTGTATCATTAAGCAATACATATGGAGATCCTACGTACTCTGGAACAATGAGCATAAATGTCAGCGCATCTACAGCTCCGGGAACATATACTGTATTTCTTAATGCAACAGGAGACGATCCTTCTACATCGCCGGCATCACTTACAATACTTGTGGAAAATACGTCATCTACCACCATGCCTGCCACAAGCACAATTGCAATTGCACAAAAACCAGTATTTACCCAAGTAGCAGAAAAAACAATAGCTGTAAATGCATCCAACGGCACATCATTAACGATACTAGACCCGTTCAGCAAGAACCTTACTGTAGAAATCAATGCAGGCACATATGTAAAGATAGGAAATTCCATATTGCCAAACTATAACTTTACGATTGCGACGTACGCATTGCACAATGTTACATCTCCGCCTAATGAATCTGATTACATGCCTGCCTTCGGATTTGCATATCTTGTTAATGGCAAGCTCAGTCCTGCAATAGAGTTCGTAAACTCTACAGGTTCGCCTATGCCTCTGACAACCATCGCGGAATATCCCTCAACATGGACATCGTGGGCTTTCCTTGGGGGCGCTCTTAACGGAACAACATATGTTGGCGGAAAGTATGCATTAAAGAATACCTGGTCATATAACGCAACTAACTCCATGTTGGTAAATAGGCAATTCGTGAAACCAGTAATGTGGGTCTTTGTATTTTCAAATGTCAGCACCAAGCCAAATGTTACTGTAGCTACAACAATTCCGCATGCAGTAAGCACTACAAGCGTGCCTGCTGCAAGCCCGGCAAGCGGAATCCTGCCGATAGCAATAATCATAGTGATAGTTATCATTATAGTGGCGCTGTTGTCATTACTTAAAAGATCCAGAAAATAATTGTGTTTTATAAGCCTTTGGCCGCAATATAGGTGTGTGAGTTTATGGCAAATAACATGAAGCAGAATATTGCCTATTTGATGGGCATAATAATACTGCTTGCAGACCTTTACTGGATATACACAAGCTACTGGAGCATGATTTGGCTTGTGCTTGGGATAGTGATACTTGTTGCTGACATAGTCTGGCTTTATGTAGACATGCCTTCCAAAAAGTAATTGATCTGGAATGGCTGACAGGAAGTATGAAGAGGCAAAATTAAGCGAGCTCAAGAAGGAATATTCAAAAACAAAGCACAACAAGGCCACAAACAAGCATCTTGGCATACTACGCGCGAAGATAGCAAACATCAAGCGCGAGATGGAATCGCATAGCAGAAGAAGTGGCACCGGATATTCTGTGCGCAAGTCGGGCAATGCGACAGTGGTTCTTGTGGGCTTTCCCAACGCTGGAAAATCCTCCCTCCTCAAAGCCCTTACCGGAGTGGATTCGAAAGTCGCAGATTATGCGTTTACCACACTTGACGTAATACCGGGAATGCTTGAGTACAGCGGCGCAAAGATACAGATCCTTGACCTGCCTGGCCTGATTCAGGGAGCGCATCTGGGCAAGGGAGGGAGCATGAAGATTGCAAGCGTGATAAGGATAGCAGATTTCATGCTCTTTGTTGTTGATATTAATTCGTATCAGCAGGTATTCCAGCTTGCAGATGAGATAGGATTGCTCAATATAAGGATAAACAGGAAAAGGCCAAGGATACGCATAGAGAAAGGGAGGATAGGCGGCATGAACATAGAGCCTAACGGCCACTCAGTGCCTACTAAGGACGTAATAATCAACATACTTAACGAGTTCAAGATATTCAGCGGTGAAATAATATTCTACGAGGATACAACCGAGGATATGCTTATAGATTTTGTAGCTGACAACTGCGTTTACATGAAAGGTGCAGTTGCGCTCAACAAGATAGACACTGCAGAAGACCGAAAAGTGGAATTTGTGGCCAGGGAGATAAAGGCAAGGACCAGAATGGATGTCATACCGATAAGCGCGAAGACCACTTCAAATATAGAGGACCTCAAAGGAAGCATATTCACTGCCCTGAAGCTTGTAAGGGTGTATCTCAAGCCAAAGGACGGCGCCCCCGATTTTGAGAATCCTCTTGTTCTTGATTCGGGCTCAACTATAGTCGATGTGGTGAGGAAAATAAATTCAAAGCTAATCTCTGACACAAAGTATGCGTATGTGAGCGGTCCAAGCGCCAGGTTCTCAAACCAGAAAGTAGGCGTGGACCATACCGTAATGGATGGGGATATAGTCACTTTGGTGTTCAGCTAATCTGCACGGTGCAAGTGCTTTTGAATGGAAAAACTTTGGCAATGTGCTATCGTCTGGACTTGAGATATATTGGTCTAGTCAGGTCGCTTATTGCAATCGGACCACGATTTTATTGCAATATCTTACAACGATTGCACCTGAAGGATATGGATTTTCTCTCCGTGATTTTACAAGATACGCAGTGAATGCGGAATAGATTACATATATTCCTCAATCTTACTCTGTCTTATAAGCTCCATTGTCTTCCATCTATTCCTCACATATGCAAGCAGTTTTTCATTGTCTAAATTGGCCTTTATCGCATTTATTGTATCTGAATCTGACGGATAGCCCGAACCGAGGTCTATGCCTATCTCGTCGGATATCCTGTCGATTTCATTGTCACGAGTGACTTTTGCTATGATGCTTGCTCCAGAAACAACAGGATATTTTGCATCTGCTTTGTGTTCGGATATTAGCTTTATTGTTTCGGTGTTTCCAATGACGGGATTGCTCAGGGTTTTGGTGTCATTGACCGACATGGTCCTCCGTGAAAAGAGACAAACACGTATTCCAAACTTGTCTTCTATAACATCGGGCGAATCCAAGAATATCTTCTTTGGAGTAACTACAAGCGCGTCTATCAATCTTGCAAAATTGAGGGCCTCAAGCCCATTGAGCGACACTCCGCCAGCCATTGCCCTATTTATTTCGTCGTTGGTTATTTTATAGACTTTGACTTCGTCCACTACGGATGCAATCTCATCGTACAGGTACTCCCTCTTCTTTCTGCTGAGCAGCTTCGAGTCCCTGACCCCTATCTTAGATAATTTGGCCTCCTTGCCTTTGCTTATTGATACAAGGCTTATAACAAGCGGGCCTACTACAGCACCACGGCCGGCCTCATCTCCGCCCGTTATTATAATGTAAACGCACCCTGGTTAGATTAAAGCCCTTTTTTGTCAACTACTATGAAATCGTTCACAGCCATGACGCTTGAGTAAGGCACCTGCAGTTTACCGCCTTTTATGTCAAGTTTGTTGACATATTCACTGTCAACATTAGGCTCTACAACAAGCGCGTTGAGCTTTCCTGTAGTCTCATGCACTTCTGCATCCACAAACTTGCCCAAGTCAAAACCATCGCTGGTCACGACTTCCTTTCCTACGAGTTGCTCTGCAATAACATACTTTACCATATTAACACCTTTTAGGTCTACCTATATTAGTTGTCGATGCAATGTTTATATATCTATCTTATCAAGCATCATACCGACATATCGGGATTCTGGTAATATGGCGGACAATGTAGGCACCCTCTTATTCAAAGACAAGCAGGTTAGGCTACTTTCAGTACTTGCAAACAAAGAAAAGGAATGGCATATATCAGATCTTTCAAGGGAAGCCAATGTTACATATGTACATACGAGCAAATTCATAAAGAAATGCGAGGAGCATGGCATTGTGTCCTCAGAAAGGCACGGCAGGATAAAAAGGCTGTTTATCACTGAAAAGGGCAAGTATATTGCAAATTCTATATCAGACATAATGGAAAAAATAAAGATATCTGCAAAAAATGAACAGCAGGCGCAAGAAAAATAATCAGACTACTTCTATCGTGGCCCTTTTTTTCATTGCATTAAGCACATGCGCGTAATCCCTGTAATGTATAAATGCCGTTATAGTGACCGTGTATTCCCCCTTGTCAGTGCCCACGCCGCCAAAAAGCTCTATCTTTGCTTCCTTATTCTCATTAGGCGTGATTGTGCCAAGACGTACTTCCCTCTCCTTTGCCATTCCAGTGGTATCAAGGCTTATTCTGTCGGGCACTTGAACGACAACAGACCCCATGACAGGCTCCTGGGTCATATTCCTGACATTTACTGTAAGAACAGTGCTGCCCCTGCTGTTTGACCTTAATTTATAAGGCACAAATTCAGTAGTTATATTATAAGGCATCTGTTTTCTTAGGTCAGTTGCAACATCCTTCTTGCCGAATAGATCGAATATCCCCACAAAACACACCAAAGGTCGCTATAGCTATTAAAGTGTCGAGCAACATATTTAAATTTTTGTGGCAAGAGTTCAATCAGTAGTACATGATTTTATGATCCTTAATATATTTACTGATGGTGCATCAAGAAGCAATCCCGGAAAGAGCGCGTCTGGATTTGCTGTTTACGATGACAGCAATATCCTCCTGATGAAGAAGTCTTTCTTTAATGGCATAAGGACAAACAATGAGGCGGAATACTTAGCCATAATAGCCTCCCTTGAATCGGTTTATGAGGAATATGGACACGAAAACGTAGAGATAAGACTGCACTCTGACAGCAGGCTGGCAATAAATCAGCTACGGGGCGATTACAAAGTGAAGGATCCCAAGATCAAGCAGCTATACAACGAAGCACTTCTTTGCATAGGCAAATTTGATAAAGTAATGTTGATAGGGGTCAGGGACTCGAAGCTG
>JAJZOS010000043.1 GCA_021851985.1 Microcaldota archaeon
AGCCGATCTTTATAACCTTGTGAGTTGGATACCCCTAGATGGAAACGCAGCTGATTATGGCGGAAATGGGGCAAATGGGAAATCGCTTAATTCAACTTATACAAACGCGTGGGTAAGCAATTATACAGTACCCTGATTACAGAAAAGCAATTTAAATGTGCAATACAATAATGAAAAGTGCGATGAATATATGCCAAGCAATCGTAGTGCTAAAGAATATGGTGCTGTGCACATTTTCAATACTTTTAGTAGAAAAATAGAGGCCTTAAGAACATTGGAAGCTGGCTTAGTGAAGATTTACTGCTGTGGGCCTACAGTGTATGAAAGCCCACATATTGGAAATATGCGAACATACATCTGGCAGGATATATTTAGACGAACCCTTGAATTGAATGGGTATGAAGTTTTACATGTTAGAAATATAACCGATGTGGGGCACCTTAAAAGCGATGCAGACACTGGAGAAGACAAATTACAGGAAAGCGCAAATAGGCGCCATTCCACGGCTTGGGACATTGCAAAGATATACACTGGGGAATTCTTTAATTATTCCAGGGTGCTCAACATTAAAGACCCATCAGTATCCCCCATGGCCACAGATCACATTAATGATATGTTGGCCTTAATAAAAAAACTAGACGATAATGGATATACGTATACAATACGTAATGATGGCGTATATTATGACACTTCAAAATTCAAGGATTATGGAAAACTTACCGGAATGAACTTTGCACAGCTTAATAGTTATCTTATAGGTGGTGCGCGCGTTGAGCTTTCAAAGGACAAACGTAACATAACGGATTTCGCACTTTGGAAATTTTCGCCAAAGAATGAAAAAAGGGACATGGAATGGGATTCTGGTTACGGCATTGGATTCCCAGGATGGCATATTGAATGCAGTGCAATGAGCATGAAATACCTTGGAGAAACTATAGATGTACATTGCGGTGGTGTGGACCATATATACATACATCACCCTAATGAAATAGCCCAAAGTGAAGGTGCAACAGGGAAAAAATTTGTCAACTATTGGATGCACGGCGAATTCATACTGGTAGAAAATAAAAAAATGTCAAAATCTATGGGGAATTTCTACACTGTCGCCGATATATTAAAGAAGGGATTTGGATGGAGGGAGATAAGGTATCTCCTTTTTTCTGCGCATTATAGGAGCCAGCTTAATTTTACGTTTAGGGGTCTTGAGTCTGCAAAGGCATCAATAATGCGGATTCAAGGTATTATGCGCAGGCTAAATAGAATTAATAAATCGGACGATAATGCAGAACTTAAAAAATTGCGCACACTCGTTAATTCGCATAAAAATGAATTTCTCAGACATATGAATAATGATATAATGGTGCCAGAGGCACTTCGCGTTGTATTTGATTTAATATCGTACATAAATAAACAGATCGAAGATGATAGGATTGGCAAAGCAGGCGCAAAGGAGGTGATCGGCACCATGCTTTTTTTTGACAGCGTCTTGGGATTAAATCTTGCCGAACTTATGGGGGAGGATAAGGTACCGCAAGAGGTGATCGAATTGCTTGATAAAAGAGATATTGCGCGAGTAAAGAGTGATTATGCACTTGCTGATGAAATAAGGGATACCATATTGGATAAATATGGATTTATCATAGAGGATAGCAAGGATGGCCAACGTCTTAAAAAGGCAAGACAGTAATGTAATAATTTAGGCATATTCAGACTTATATCCTTATTGCTTTTTCGTTCAAACAAACCTTGCCGTTTATTGAATGATATGTAGATTTCGGCGTACGCCATCGCCTCAGATTATTCTAGGCTTATTTCTATCCTTTTGTTGTGCGACCCTTTGTTTTCATATTTTAACAGGCCCATCTTCCCTACTTCTTTAGTATTTGCCACATGCGTTCCTCCATCCATTTGAAAATCAAAATCTATTATGTCTATTATCCTTACGCTTGCCATACTTTTCATCAGTTCTTCGCCAGGCGCTGTGCGCGCCAGATTCGTTATTTTACTTGCTTCATCGTTTGACATAAACTTGACTTCTACAGCATGCCCTTCATCCACTATTGTTTGAGCGGCATTTATCAACCCAATAACCCCTTCCTTGTCAAGTCCAGGTATGTCAAAATCCGCCCGTGCTTTGCCATCGTATATCTGACCGCCAGTCATCAATCCATTATGTTTTTTTGACACTACGCCATCCAATATGTGCAACGCTGTGTGAAAGCGCATATGCATATATCTTTTCCTCCAGTCTAAATCGCAGTTTACCTCTTCGCCGACCGTTATGCCCTCGCGGTCTATTACGTGCACAATGTCATCTCCATTTTTAATGACTTCGACTACGTTATATGTGGCGTGGCCCGTATTTATAGTACCTGTATCGCACGGTTGCCCGCCGCCAGTAGGGTAGAACGCCGTTCTATCAAGCTGTATCTCCAACTTTTCTGCAGCAGTAACTTTCGCCTTAAACGACTTCATATACATGTGTTCAAGATATAATTTATCCACCATTAAACTCAAGCCCCCGGATTGGTATATACACAGGCAGGTTGATTGGCTTAACATAACTTTTAGCTGATAAAATGCCCGCACATCTCAATAATTTTTCATGTTTTGTTACTTTTTTAGGTTTGCAAATAAATATATAGATAGCATTGCCTAGGTTAGCGTATATAGTTACTGGGGCTTTTGTGGTTTTATGGCTAAAAAAACAGTTATAGTTTCATTGGGCGGATCATTTTTATTCTCGCATCCTAATGCGCTGTCACTTTTGAAGAAGGAATTAATGGATATGCACAGATTTAATTTTGGTATAATTGTAGGGGGAGGCAGATTAGCCCGGAGCTATATAGATTTTGCTAGGAAACTGGGATTGACCATGAATGCCATGCATAGTATAGGGATAATGGGCACTAATATAAACGCTTTTATGATTTCAAAATATTTTAATTGTATGGTTTATTACGGAGATCCACGATCGATGAAATTTAAAGATAGGATAACCGTAAGCGGTGGATTTAAACCGGGTTGGACAACGGACGTATGTTCAGCATATGCTTCTGTTTCATCAGGTTCTAATGTAATATTTAATATATCCAAGGAGAAGGGAGTTTATACAAAGGACCCCAAAGCATTCGAAAACGCCAAGTCAATAAAAACTATTAACGCATCGAAGTTGATAGCTATGATGACAGATAAACGTACAGCCGGCGTCAACTATATTTTTGACCCCATGGCATCGAAAATATGCATAATAAACGGCATTCGCGTAGTTGTGACAAATTCAGTTTTGGATATATCAAGATATTTGAATGGGATTGAAGTAAAAGGCACCATCATTGAACCTAAATAGAGTGCCTCATAAAATTAATATAATAGCACCATCTTATTATAAGCATGGAGAAGTATGAAGTCATAGAGCATATGGAAAGGAGCAATGAAGGAGAGAATTCTTATATAATATCTGCCCTTAATTTCATCCTGCCTACATATTTGAAATTTAGATTTCCACAAAAACTTTTGAAGGGCAGCGAGATAACTTTTGACAGTAAGTCAGTCTACTACGAAAAGATTCAGTCAACAGACATACTTGAGTGTAAGAAGGGCAGCGAGATAACTATAGATATAGGTTATGACATAAAATATACTGGAGGATATTCGATAGATGGGAGGACCATCTTTATAGACAGAAATTTTCCAGCTTCTTTAGATATTGGTGGAAAGACCATAAGTACTTTAGAGAGTATTGGAAGACATCATGAGCTGACAGAAAAATGGCTTACTGATGACGCGTATGAATACCCATACGCGCATGAAATAGCCGATAGCGTTGAGAGGCATTATGTTGAATCGCTTGGCATAGACTGGACGGTTTACAGCAATGAAGTAGGAAAGCATTTGCATGAAACCTATGCAAGGAAACTGCAACGCAGCCCTAAAAATCTGGACTTATCCCCATATGTGTACTCGCACGATAATCAGGCAATCGAAGAAATCAGAAAAAGCATGGAGATTTAGTAGTGTATTAGTATGTGAGATGTTTGAATGGTAGAACGACTTAATCGCACTAGTATTTTTGAGAGAGAGGAGTTAGAATCCAGTCTAAAGGAAACCGCCAAGATGAGCTTTGATCTTATACACAAGTATAAACAAGAATTGGGCGGCATGCGCGATATGGATCTATTATATAGGATGCACACAAAACGTATTTTGGAAAGCAGCTTATCGCATGAAATCGCATCTATTGCATACCAAAATTTTTCTAATTTACCCGAATGCGAAAATGGATATGTCTATTTCATATGGGAGCTTAATGCAAAAAGAGAAAAAATAGGAAAAAGCCTTACGCGGAGGATAATAGCTGAATTGATAGACAGGATTGATGACGACAGGAGTGCACTTAAAAAGTTCTTGCGATTAGAAGCAAAAAGAAAGATTTATCAGGCAGAAGAAGACGCAGATATTTGAGATGCATGCTCATTTGAATTAAGCTAATGGCACCGACACTGCAGAGAATAAGGTGCCATTAAAGCACAGACAGGTAATAGGCGCATATTATTAATATTGATGATAAGACGAGCTTCTTTTTTATGCCTTTCTCGTTAAACATTATGCCACCGGCGAACGTGGTTATCACTATGTATATGCTGTTGCGTATAGGGGATACCAAGCTTATAAAAATCAATGACGCCGCAGCATAATACGTAAGCCGATATAGTGTAGTTAATGACGATATTGCGGCAATTGACTTCTTATACTTCTTAAGGTTCGATACGACCTCTTTCGGGCCCCCATATTTGAGTTTCATATACGCTGTGAAATTAATAGCCATGAAGAGCTCTATAAAGATCAATATTGTGAAGATGTTCATTCCCAGATTAAGCAGGTATTTCAGGATTATGGCACCCACTGCCCCAAGGAAACTAGTCAATACTATCAGATAGATGTACTTTGTTTTTTCAAATGCCTTGCTGCCATTTTTATTCCCAAAGGTCATCAAAAAGTAGGCAGTTATTATCATGATTGCAATAACGAGATACTGGATAGGCTTTAGGTACTCATTAAGGGTCATTGCAGACATTATAACTATGAACAGTACTGGAAGAGAGCTGAATATTGGCGATGCAACTGAAATGTTTCCATGCTTGAAAATTCTTGCAGTAAAAAGATACGTAGCAGTGGATATAAGGCTTATGATGTATAGCAATGGAATTTCAAAAAGTTTGATTGAAAAATTAGCAAAAGGCAAAAATATTAGTGCAAGCAATGCGGTTACTATGGCAAATCCTGAACTATATGCCGATGCGTGCTCGTCTTTCAGCGCATACTTTTCTATTATGGTGGACACACCCATCAGTACCGATGATGCAAGCAGTAGATAATACCATTCTATCATTAAATAACACTTGAAAGATTCTATAGCCCCGGTCGGATTCGAACCGGCGTAAACGGGTCCAAAGCCCGCTATCCTTGGCCACTAGATGACGGGGCTGCACGCATAATTAAGGGTTTGGGTGGAAAGGTTTTTATCAGTATGACTTTGCAAAGTTGACTATGTGCTTGGCTTCCTTCCTGCAGTAGACGCATTTTTTGTTTTTGATGCCAACTTGTGCGTCGAAAGGCATGTTTGTTGCCTTAGCGCCGGTCTCTTCTTTTATCTTATCCTCGCATTCCATCGACCCGCACCATGGTGATTGAGAAAACCCTCCAGTCTTTATTACGTTCTTCAGTTCTTCATATGTATCTGCAGGGTGGATTGATGATTTAAGGGCACTTTCTGCCTTTTGATAAAGGTTTTGATGTATTGAATCAAGGGTTTCCCTTATTTCTGCGCTCAAATCAGCTGATTTTACCTGCTTTTTTTGCAGCGTATCTCTTCTGAAAATGACTACTGAATCTGAATTCATTTCTCTGTCCCCAATTTCTAACCTGATCGGCACACCCTTGAGTTCCCATTCGTTGAATTTCCAGCCAGGCGAATACGCATCAGTATCGTCTAGATGTGTGCGCACATCGCTGATCAACCCAGCTATCTTCTTTGAATATTCCAATATTTGATTCTTGTTGTTGCCTTTGTATATGGGCACAATCACCACCTGTATCATGGCCAACTTAGGCGGAAGCACCAATCCCTTATCATCTCCATGGGTAGCTACCATGGTGCCCAATACTCTTGTAGATATTGCAAACGTATTTTGATATACGTATTTTGAAGTATTATCTTTGTCAAGGAATTTTATCCCAAAAACTTTTGAAAATTTCTGCCCGTCGGAATGAAAAGCTGGGCCCTGAATCGCCCATCCATCGGGCATTAAAAGT
>JAJZOS010000044.1 GCA_021851985.1 Microcaldota archaeon
TATAAGAAGGCCTGCCAGTATCAACGCAAGCTCTGCCTTGAATATGAGCTGCCTTCCTTTCCAGAAATTACTTAAACGATTCATATCCATCTATTTTTAAAACATAGCTTTGCCCGCATACGCCGGCAGGCTTGTTGTTGTCGATTTTGCATATCTCTGCAGTGAGCACGTCTGCAGACCCTATTATGGCCTTTGCCACTGTTGAATTTGGATTCTTGAGCTGCGCAGCTATCTGGTCCCAGTCCATTCCCTGAAGTATGTTGGGAAGATATTGCGAACCGTCGATTATGGAATAATTTGCCATGTCTATGAAAGGTATTCCCTGGCCAGGATCGTATTTATTTGCAATTATGCTCTCCGACTGCGTCATGTTCTGCAGGGCAGGATATCCTCCATTGGCTTCCTTGTTCGTCTCTATCTCTACAGGAACGAAGCTTATGTACGGGCTGCTGTATGTAGCGTTTACGAAAGTAAAGGTAGGGGTATTTGCATATGCGTCGGTTGCTGATGAAGTCATGTATTCTATGCCTGTGAATTTTCCGAATCTGCTCAGCGCTATAATCATAGCCCATCTTTCCGCAGCGCAGTAAGGGCAATATTCTGCACCTATATAAAGTATCTCCGGCTTTCCATTGTATGTGAGCATAGAGCCGTTTGCCATTTGCGGATAATTGGCGATAGAACCCTGCACAACGTAGTTTGACACGTTGTTCGATACGTTCAATCCGTTGATGAAGCTCTGGTTTACGCGCATATTGTCATATGATGTGAAGCCTGTTGCGTTATAGTTCGAGGGTCCAAGAGCCCCAGTAGATCCAGGCGCAAATAGGAATATCGCGACAGCAGCTACCGCTATTATTGCAAGCACAGCCAGCATTATTATTTTTTTCTCCATTGATACCACAGAATAAATTCTATTCCTTTTTTATTTCTTGTTATTTTTTGTTCTATCCTATATTATATATTGCAATCCTGCCGGAGTTCTCCTGCATCTCCATATATTAATACCATCCCCTTGCTTTCATGGTCTTTGCCACCCTGTCCACAGCTATTATGTAAGCTGACATCCTCGGGTTAATCTTCTTTCCCTTTGCCGCATAATCAGACTGCATTTTCATTACGTCGTTGAATGACCTTGTTATTATCTTGTCAAGCTTGCTATATACTTCATCGGCAGTCCAGTAGTAGCCGTTTATGTTCTGCACCCACTCAAAATATGAGACTATGACCCCGCCTGAATTGACAAGGAAGTCAGGAAGATCGAACACCCCTTTTTCCATAAGTATGTTGTCTGCGTCCGGGGTTACCGGGCCGTTTGCAAGCTCGAGAAGGATTTTGGCATTTATCTTGTCCGCATTGTCCTTCTTCACCTGGTTCTCTATTGCTGCAGGTATGAGCACGTCTACTTCTTCCTCGAGGAGCTTCTCGTTCGTTATCTTTTCCGCATTTTTTGCATCATATCCATCCACGCTTCCTGTTTCTTTCTTTGCCTTTTCAAGCTTTTCGAAATCAAGGCCATCAGGGCAGTATACTCCCCCATTGGAGTCGCTTATAGCTACTATATTTGAGCCGAACATTTTTTTTGCCAGAGTAAACGCGTAGCTGCCCGCATTTCCAAATCCCTGTATCGCTATTTTTGCATTCTTAAGGTCTATCTTCTTATACTTTGCCGCTTCCCTGAGCACGTAGAGCCCTCCCATCGCAGTTGCATCAGATCTTCCTTCCGATCCTCCCATTTCAATTGGCTTTCCTGTTATGACCCCAATATCATCCTTTCCTGTAATCTTCATATATTCGTCAACCATCCATGCCATGATCTGCGGTGTAGTGTATACATCCGGAGCAGGAACATCGACATGCGGGCCTATAAACTTCCATATCTCTTTTATGTATCCCCTTGAAAGCATTTCCAGCTCCCTTACGTCAAGTTCTTTTGTGTTGCATATTATGCCACCTTTTCCTCCGCCATACGGTATATCAGCAAGCGCAGTCTTCCATGTCATCCATGCCGCGAGCGCTTTGACAGTGTCTATGTTCTCTGCAGGATGGAACCTTAATCCGCCCTTGAATGGCCCTCTTGCATTGTTATACTGTACTCTGAATCCTGTGAATACGTCTGTTCCTCCTTGTGTCCTTTTTATAGGTATCCTTACTGTGACTGTCCTAAGCGGCTCCCTAAGCAGGGCATGTGCATCTTTATCAAGAGCCATTATCTCTGCTGCCTCGTCAAGCTGCCTCTGCGCATTCTCGAATGGATTCATCTCGTTTGCCATAAAATTACCTTAATATCCCTATTGTCTTAATTATTGCCTTTTCTTAATTATTGTCTTTTATTGTATTAATATTATTTATATTGTCTGGCTTATAGCAAGAAGCTTCTCGTTAGTGCATAGCGTTTCAATCAGCTTCTTTACATCCTCTCTTTCATGTTTCTCTACTATTGCGTGTACTATATCTATGTTCAGCTTATTAACCGTTATGAAATCCTTTATCTTCCTTATCTTTTCAGTATATCTTCTGTTGATGTATTTGCTTATTGCTACCTGCACTACGCCAAGGCTCTTCGCTATCTCCTTCTGCCTGAAGCCGTATTTTGCATTCAGCTCCTCAGCCACAGATGCCCTTATTGCAGGCAGTATATCCCGTGTTACAACTATGCATTTAAGTGGCATAAAACCAAGTTATATAATGCCTAAAGCATCTTTTATTCTTTTCGCAATGCCTGCCTTCTTGCCATCATCGTATACATGTCCATCATTGTCCTCCTCTTTTTTCTTCTGCTCTGCCTGTACTGGCTTCTTCTGCTCTTGTGCCTTCTGTTCTGCGTTCCTCTGTACTTTAGGAGCTTCTTTCTTCTGACCCTGAAATTCCTTTGCTATCTCGGATATATTCCTGAATTCCTTGCCTATTATTATCACGTTGGCATTCTCGCCTTTTGCATCCTGGTAATCAGAATAAGAATTGCAAAGGGCAGCAGAGATATCCTTCTGTTTGTTCAGTGCGATCGCCGCACCGACAGGATTGTCTGCGAATACAAATATTGGGGCTGAATCCCCTGATGAAGACAACGCATCGAGAGTCGATTTTATTATGTATTCCATATTTCCTCCGTCCCTCTCCTTTACTGCAGTGCTTATTCCGCTGTTCTTCTCCATGACATCAACGAACTCCGAGCAGAGTGCGTTTCCGGAATCGTTGGATATTATATAAATCTTCAATTATACACCGGATAAAGTAGGCAGTTTAAGTTTATAATGATTTTCCCATGTCCATAACATGTCCATAACATGTCCATAACATGTCCATAACATGTCCATAACATGTCCATAATATACCATTTTATATATCCTATGTCTATAATATAGTGAATAATTAACGAAAAGCTGGTGCTGAATTTGAGAGGACGCGACGTAACTGTAACCTGCGACAACTGTGGAAGAAAGACTCCAAGGAACAAGGCGGTATCTTACGAAAAGGGAATAAGCTTTAGTACAGACCTCCACAATGAGAACGACATAAGGTTTTTTGAGAGGAAGAGTGTATACTATTGCATAAGCTGCGCAAAGCACAAAGGAATCTTCCAGAAGAAGGCTGAACAGGCCGCAAGGCGTGGAGAGAGGTTTGGGGGAAAGTTCAGGTAGCGTGGTGCACGATGGATAAGGGCGACCTTCTAATCTTTAAATCACGGGGAATCGCCCAGAAACCGCCAATACCCGAACCAGAGGATAAAGAGGAAGCTGAGGTTCACGTGCTTCCAAGAAATCTTACAAAGACGCAGTGCATAGATGCAGCAAAAGGCATGAAATGCATAAACCATCCGTGGAGGGATGCATATGCCCTGTGCAATTACTGCAAGATGCCATTCTGCTATGCAGAGACTGTTGAAGGGAAAGGCTCGTATTACTGCGCAAATGACATAGGGAAAGTGCAAGAAGAGATGGAAGTGAATGCGTCTTACGCTGCGTCGCACATACTTATAAGGGTAAGCGCTATGCTAATGCTTCTTGCGCTTGCAATCTGGGCGTATTCAATATATCCCCAGATAATATTCCTCTACAATAACGAGGCAATATCGGGAATGGTCATGTCGCTTTTCCATTCTATAGGATATTCTTCCCTATATGTAGTCAATGCTGCCCTCATAGTAATAGCGGCATTGCTCACACTTGCGCTCCTGGTATTGCCAGACAGGGTGGTGAAAGCGGTAGAGGCTGCAGGAATAATTCTTCTGGTAATTTCAGCTTACGAATATTATATTAGCCCGGTATCATATTTGCTCATCGCAAATCTTGTCATACTGATATCCATATTTGCGGCATTCGTGGGCAGCTCGCTGCTTGGCACCGCAAAGTACAAGGATGGGTTTTCCATGGCTGCAAGGCAGCAGCTTGTGGGGATTGAAACCTTCGGCTGACACTTTTTTATATCTTGCCGCAGAATCATAAGCACGGCGGGGTAGCTCAGCCTGGTTAGAGCGCTAGACTCATATGCAAAGCATTATGAGTGATGAGCAATTTTGCTATGACTAAGAAATCTAGAGGCCGGGTGTTCAAATCTCCCCCCCGCCAAAATCTGCTTTCGGGTTGCCAAAGAAGATTTATCAACTTAAGTTCGCCACATCCTAAAAACCTATAAGATAGGTTACGCATTCTTCATTGATTACATGATGAACAACGTAACACTGCCCATAGGCGGTATATCAATCATAGATAAAATAGATATGGATTATGGTCTGATATCAGGCATCTTTGGAAAGGCTGGAGGCAGGACGCGCAATTTTGTTGGTGCGGTGAAACTCCTGCTCTGCAACAGGATGGATAACGCAGTATCCGTGCACCAGATGCTTCCTATGCCTTCGAATGAGAGATTCAGCCTTCTAGGCATTAAAGAGGGCATTTCGGAAGGGTCTCTTTACAGAGATTTACAAAAAGTAGGAAGGGAATTTCCAATCCTTCTTGAGAGATACCAAAACATCGTCAAGAAATACGGATTGGTAGACGTGATCCAGATATCAGATTTTTCCTCGTCTTATTTCGAAGGCAAAAATGCGGAGTTTGCAGAACATGGATATTCGAGAGACCATCGGCCTGATAAGAACAGGTTACCTGGGGCATTTCTACAGGAATAAACGGCATACCGACTGCGCTGACCATACAGAGAGGAATCATGCAGCATAATATGAATTCAGTCGGAAGCTAAATAGACACGATTTATTATTCAACTGTTTCCAACAAATCGCCCACTTGCTTCTTTATAATGCTGCTGTAATGTTTTAGGTAACGTGTCAACTTCTTTCTATCAATTCTCTTTGACATTGCAGCATAAACCTCTTTATTGAAGCGCGAATGAAAATACACAGAGTCTATAAGTGTCTTTTCAATATCGGCCATCGGTATATACAGATTATCTTTATAATAAACCGCTGAGTACCCAAAAAAATTCTTCTTCTGTATCCTTCTCACGCTCACATTTCTTCCAAGAAGTTCAATACTGCTTTTTCTTATCCTTTTTGTGGTCACTATGCTAATAGGCGTCATGTAATTCCACAACTTATAGTGGGTAAGCGCTGTTTCCATGCCGTAATAGAAGGGCGAGAAAGCGAATCCCGCCACAATTGGATCATCTTGTAGCGTATAGTGTCCTCTGCCTATGGAGAATACTTTCCCGCTTTTTACCATGTTGTGCATGAAAATCTTGTAATAATTGCTTCCTGCGCCGTTTTTTCGTAAGAACAATTTTACGTCTTTGGAGGTAAACGTGGGAAATTCTTGAAAATATTTCAAAAACGCTTTTACATATTTCATGCCAGCCACCTCTTTATGAATTCTACCATTTTTTGATATGTTGGGACTATACCAGCATAGATTACTGCCTTGAACTCCGAGTAGCTTTGCGTATTTTCATTAGGTGTTGGAATGTCCTTGGCAAATCCCAGCAGCGCCTTTTTTATCTTGCCAGGTTCCTTTATGCTATTCAATAGTATAGTTATGTCGTAAAGGTCCTTGTACGCACGCCTATCCCTGTATGCATCTATCTTCTCAAGAATCAAATCCTCCGGAGATAGCACTAGTGTGTTTATCTTTGATCCATCTATACGTTCGTATGGCATCAATAAAGCAGATTTTTCCACATTTCTTGGTTCTATATTTATCTCGGTGTCGCCTTTTCTCACATGTATAAATGTGACTCTTTTTTCTCTGAACTTAGCCACATCTATTCCTATTCTTTCAGTCGCACTTATGAACTTATCCTTAAAGTCCTTAGCCCATATATATACATCAATATCTGTATTACCTGTG
>JAJZOS010000045.1 GCA_021851985.1 Microcaldota archaeon
TACTTCGTATCTTCCAACAGCGTCTGGCACTATTGTTTCAACTGCAGCTCCTGCACTTAGCTGCTTCATCTCCTTTTCAAGCCTTGCTATAACCCCCTTGCAGTCAAGCTTTGTTCCATCTATCGTTATTTTGGGTTCATTCATGCGCATATCAAGCTGCTTCTTTACGTTTGCAACTGCAGTACCGTTTATCCTGCCCTCCCTATCGCCCTTTGTGCATACGGCTCCACGCACTCCAACTATATCTGGATTTATCCTTGTCAATTCGTCAAAGTTCTCAAGCCTCAGCGATCCGGACAGCGCAGTAGACATGCCTAACTCCTTCGATTCAATTACCATATCTGCAAGTTGGCTTTCTTTTATGAAGTCGAATAGGTTGCGCCCGTCCTTCGTAAGCGTATCTATAAGTATGCCGTCGCTTTCACTCTCCTCGCCAAGTTTAACCACGCTTTTCGGGTCTATCCCCTTGTATAGATGGCTGTCAGCGAATGTGGCCGCAATAAGTTTTGTGTCGAATCCATTCAAGGATTTTTTGCATTCCTTGAGTATTCTGAGCGCCATGTCATAATCAGTATTGACAAAACCTACCTTTACAGAAGTTGCATTCAGCGCAGCTGCTCCATAAACCGCAAGCGCAACTGTGCCTGGCTGGTTTGGTACAACTCCTAGAGTGACGCTGACATGTATCTTTTCTGGAAATGCATCCCTGCATTCCTTTATCACAGGGGGGAAGTTAGATCCAACAGTCATCTCCTTAAGATTCTTTACGTCTACTATGTCCGCTTTTCCTTTTACAGCCTCTTTTGCTTCGTACAAATCCTGTACACTGACCATCAGCATCATAAAAACGCCAATATTTAATCGCTGAAAAATTTAATAAGCCTACGGCACTCAAAGAAATCCCGTGGCGGCCATGCTTTAGAGTGGGGATGAATCGGCCTGCAACCAGTGCAATGTTAAAAACAGGATTACTTTTCTGATTTTTTAGGTATAAACTTCAAGGATATGGAATTCACGCAATGTCTTGTATTCTTTTCAGTAAATCCTTCCCCATAGAATATATGGCCCAAATGCGCCCCGCATCTTGCACATTCTATCTCAATCCTTACTCCATCAGGATCCGGCAGCTTCTTAACGGCTCCCTTTATTTCCTGGTCGAAACTGGGCCATCCGCAGTGCGCATCGAACTTGCTTTCAGATCTGTATAGCTCTGCTCCGCATCTTCTGCATACATATGTGCCTTCATCAAAATTATTTTCGTATTCCCCGGAAAATGGTGCCTCTGTGCCTTTATGCACTATCACCTTTTCCTCTTCAGCTGTAAGCTTGTTTAGTTTCAACACGATAAACAGACACAATATCCATATATAAATGCATTTAAGGCAAATAGAATCTTATGGCGTATTCTGTCATAAGCAGAAAGGACATCGTCATTCAAGAGCGCGATGCATTCGCAGATAAAAATTCGGCAAGAGTTGCAATAATATCCGGGAGTTCAGAATATTACGGTGCGCCTTCCATAGCTTCAAATGCTGCACTTAACAGCCTTGCTGCGCTGCGTGCCGGATCAGGGTATGTGCATACTCTTGTTCCTGAATCAATACTTGATCTTGTAAGGAAATTTTCACCGAATATGGTTGTAAATGCAATTGGAAAGGATACAATAAGATTCAATGAAAAATCAAAATCCGCAATTCAAAAGGCGGATGCAGTAATAATAGGGATGGGCATTGGAAAATCTAAAAAGGCTTTTGCGGAGGCCAAAAAAATCCTTGATTTCTGCATTGCTGAAGGAAAGAAAGTGCTACTTGATGCAGAAGCAATAAATCTAATAAAGGAGCATAGAAATCATTCAGTTTCTGCAAAAAATACTGTGATCACTCCGCATGACGGAGAATTCTTCAGGCTAAGCGGAATTAAGGTGTCCAAGAGAAGCATTGAGGAAAGAGCAAATGCTGCAATGGATGCAGCGGAGCGGTTCAATGTTTGCGTAGTGCTTAAAGGCCATATAACTGCCATAAGTGATGGCGAACTTACTAAAGTCAATGTTTCAAAAAACCCTGCCCTTGCCACAATGGGCAGCGGAGATGCGTTAAGTGGAATAATAGGTGCAATGATGTCATTGAAACTGAGCACGATTGACTCCTCGGTTACTGGTGTATATATCCATTCGATGATAGGTGAGTCCTTGTACAGAAAAAAAGGAGAGCATGTCATAGCAATGGATATAATAGATGAAATACCTGCCATTATGAAAAGATATGTGTAGCTCTTATCTACTTCAGCATTTCGAGCGCATAATTTAACTCCTTGCTTCCAAGAATCAAAAGTTCGTCTGCCCTTCCGGCATCCTTGGATTCAGAAACCATCTTTATCTTTGGGGTGGTGTTAGAAGCCCTTACTATGAACCAGCCATCCTTTGTCCTGGCTTTTACTCCGTCTATTGTAAGAAGTTCAAAGCCTTTTTTTGACAAATTATCTTTCAGTATATCGATTGCCCTGAATTTTTTTCCATCTTCCACATCGAACTCCTTGATCCTGCGCTCATATTTTGGAAGTTCATCGACCAGCTGGGAAAGCTTTTTTCCTGAATTAGATACGAGTTCTGCCATCTTTGCTGCTGCAAAGAACGCGTCGTCAAAATAATATGTCGTATTGAAATATATGTGGCCTGATATTTCTCCTCCAAGAGCCCCGCCCTTTTCCACCATCATGCTCTCAATCGGACCATGGCCTACCCTGGTTACAATCGGTTTCCCGCCCTTCTTATTTACTACTTCCTCTATGGCATCACTGCAGCTTACCTCATATACTACTGTTTCGCCTTTTTTGAGCATGTTGTTTGCGAAAAGTGCAAGACAGGTATCTCCCCCGAGCACCTCTCCTTTCTCATCAACAAATATCGCCCTGTCGCCATCCCCGTCAAAAGCTACTCCAAAATCCAACTTTTTGTTCTTTACAAGATTCCTCAATTCGGTTATTGTTTCCGGTTTTGGCTCAGGATTCCTTGAAGGGAATCGTCCATCAGGGACATCATTTATTGCGATTACCTCTACAGGCATTCCAGAAAACATTGAAACGGCAAATTCTGATGAAGCTCCATTTCCCGGGTCTATACCTATTTTGACCTTCCGCGACAATTTATTGTGCTCCATCACAAAGTCTTTGTAGTCATCAAGCACCTTCTGCCTTTTATCGATCAGGGCTCCCGCATTTCCGGATTCAGTAAACTGCCTCTTTACAAGTATCTCTTTTATCCTTTCCAATCCTTCTCCCCAGCCAAGCACCTTTGCGCCCTTTCCGCACATCTTAAATCCGTTCCATTCTGGCGGATTGTGGCTTGCGCTTACTGCCACTCCTCCATCGAGTCCGTAATGTGCTATTGTAAAGTAGAGCAGAGGAGTTGGTGCTATGCCTATAAACCATACTTCAGCTCCGCAATTTATCAGCGATTCAATAAATGGCACTGTAAGTGCCTTATTGCTTGTCCTCACATCCATACTTACTGCTATCCTTTTTCCGTTCAAGAATGTAGCATACGCCTTTGCAGCAAGCGAAGCAAATTCGCTGTCTATGTCCGTAGGGTAGATGCCGCGTATGTCATAAGCTCTGAATATTTCATCCTTTATCTTAACCATTTTTCACGCCCAATATACAAACAGTATGCAATCAATATATAAATGAGTGACACATTATAAATGCATCTTTATTTTTTACAGGAAAAAGCATGGATGGAAATCCGAATGAAAATATAATACTTTTGTTAGTGGTAATAGGAACCCTAATGGCTTCTATAGATTCGACGATAGTGCTGCTTGCATTTCCTGCAATAACCGCCGCTCTACATTCAAGCATATCCACCATAATCTGGGTCATACTTGTTTACATAATAGTTGTGGCGGTGTTCTCCACGCAGCTTGGGCGGATAGGCGATATATACGGGAGGGGCAGGATGTTCAATCTTGGGTTTGTGATATTTACTGTTGCTTCTTTCCTATGCGGCATTGCTCCAAACGACATATTGCTGATATTCTTCAGGGCTATACAGGCTTTTGGAGGCGCATTGGTCTCTTCAAACAGCGGTGCGATAATAGCCGATACGTTTGAAACCCACAGGATAGGGAGGGCTTATGGCTTCACAACAATGAGCTGGAACATAGGCGCACTTCTTGGGATTCTCCTTGGAGGAGTGATAACCACATTCATAGGATATCAGTACATATTTTTCATAAATGTACCTATAGGGATAGTTGCAGTGCCCATCGGCATCAAGTATCTTAAGGACAAGTCCAAGAAAAATGAGTCGGTTGACATTCTTGGAATGGGTGTATTGGGGCTTTCAATAGCTGCAATATCCTATGCTGGAATAGAATATGCATCGGTAGGCTACAGCGCTTTCTACGCTTTG
This sequence comes from Microcaldota archaeon, assembly GCA_021851985.1. The sequence continues at coordinate 4,409 of JAJZOS010000045.1, forward strand.
CTGTTCCTGGCAGGCATAATATTGCTGCTGATATTTATTGCAATAGACAGGAAGGCAAAGATGCCAACAATAAATTTCTCAATGTTCTCGAACAGAGTGTTCAGAAACTCGATCTTTGCCTCTCTGTTCCAGGGCATGGGATTCATGGGTGTAACATTTCTGCTTATAATGTACCTTCAGGGAGTAAGGGGTATGAATCCACTTTATGCCTCCTTTGTTCTGCTTCCAGGATACATAGTCAGCAGCATATTCTCTCCGATAATGGGCAGGTTTGCAGACAAGCATGGAGCGCAGAAGATTGCTACAGTCGGTCTTCTCTTCATGATCATAGGCATAGTATTTTATATAATATTTCTCAATGCAACTTCTCCTCTTTACTATATAGTTGCAGGTACGATACTTACTGGCTTCGGCGGTGCAATGTTCTGGCCTTCAAACAACAGTGCAGTAATGGCCAACGTGGACAGCAAGCTTAGAGGTGCCGCATCCGGGACTCTCAGGCTTTTCAGTAGCATAGGACTTATAGGCAGCTTCATAATCGCATTTGTAGCTGCTGCTTCTGCAATCCCAAGAAATCTAGCATTTGAGATATTCGTAGGAACATCAAAGGTAATAGGTGGCATAGGCCAGTCCTTTGTCAGTGGTATGCACAGTGCATTCATAGTGCTCGTTCTAATGCTCGTACTGGCAAGCATATTCTCATTTATACGTGGAAAGGAGGATAGACACAGAAAAGTGTAAATCGGATTTAAAAATTTTGTGGCTGTTTAAGGAATTCAGGGACAACTGCGCTTCATTGCAGGTATGAATCAGATACTAATGCCTTTTTATAGATTTTATTAATATACCTAATCATGGAAAGCATAGCCGAGATACTTGCTAAAAGGAAGCTTCTATTGATAGGAGATTATAAGCTAGGCTCAGGTAAGCCAACTCCTTATTACATAAATCTGCGCAAGCTGCCTAGTTATCCTGAATTCAAGTATGTTGTTGATCTTGCAGTTTCAAAGTTAAGCAGCCAGGACTTTGATTATGTCCTTGGAGTCGCAACTGCGGGAGTTCCTCTTGCATCTTTCATAGCAGCCAAGATGGATAAGCCTCTTGGATACGCAAGGGCAGAGAAAAAGGGCTATGGAAACAACAGCCTGATAGAAGGCGAAGTTAGCGGCAAGAAGGTTGTTGTGGTAGACGACGTAATGGTAAGCGGCGAGGCTGCTCTTATTGCAGTCAATGAAGCGCAGAAGGCAGGCGCGCACATATCCTCTGTTCTTGTGATAGTGGACAGGGAAGAGGGAGGCTCAGCACTGATAAGGGAGAAAGGCATGAATCTGATATCCCTTTGCAGCATGAGGGACATAGCAAACGAGATGATAGAAAAGGGTCTTTTGGGAAACAAGGAAGCGGCTATTGTCAAAGAGTACCTAAATTGCAATCTTAAGCTCAAGTGAATTGAGTCTCTGTTTTACTTGAGCTCCATCCTGCTTGCGTCAGCTTTGAATCCTGCAGATGCATGCGCTCCGCTGCAAAACGGCTTCTTTGTTGAATGCCCGCATCTGCACAATGCATACTCTACCTTTCCATCTTTCTTAACAATTATTGGTCCATCCTTTGTAAATTCAAATTCTATTTTTTCCATGTCATCACAAAATCTATTGCAATGAACTATTATAAATTCCCTTACCTGCTACGCCATCCTATTTACTGCCTTTTTTGGCATAATTATTTTGAACATATTCGCTGCATGCATAAGCACTCCAATAATCAGCGCAGCTGCGCCAAGCATCGCGAGCGCTCCGTGTATTGAGAGTACTGCAGATGCAAATAATGCCACTATCCCAAAATTAAGCAGCACATATTCAATTGC
>JAJZOS010000046.1 GCA_021851985.1 Microcaldota archaeon
GCCGTGGGTATCAATGACATTATCTTTGCAATGGCTTCTTCGGCTTCCATGAGCTTGGACTGATTGGATCTTACTATTAGCCTTTTCTTTACAGCAGCGGATATGTTCTTTATTATGCCCTCATCACGGTATATTGCGCTTATATTATCAACATACACTGCAACGTCTGGACCTTCAAACTCCACACTGGACTGGCCAGCATCGGCTGGTATCAATCCCTTTACCTTCTCAAGGAGTTCCTTGTTATACTCTTCGCCCACTATATCACAAAAATACGACTATGTATTTGGTTTAAAATGTTTAGATTTCGGTAATTTTACTTTAGAAGCTTATCAATCTCTTCCTTTGAATACTCTTTATAGCCTTTCTTTGTTATTGCGACTATCTTTGTACTATCGCCAGTAGCAGAATCCCTTTTCATTGCAATCTTTAGCGCCTTTGCAACATGCTTTGCGGCTTCCTGGGTAGAAAGAGTTGGATCGTATATGCTTTCCACATATCCCAACGCAGTGAGTGAACCGCTTCCTGTTGCAGTGAACTTTGATTCCTTAGTATAGCCGCCAACAGGATCTATATTGAATATCTCTGCACCGTTCTTTGTAACGCCGCCAAGCACAAGCTGCACAAGAAATGGAAACATCTTGTTTTCCTGGAGAACCAGCGAAAGAAGCGATGTGGCAGAGGTTGGATTGAGATTCTTCTTCTCCTCCATGCTGTAAATCTCATCCTGCATTTTGAGCAGCTTGACTATATACTCCGCATCGCCGACGCCGCCTGCTATGGTTATTGCAAGCCCATCGTTTATTCTGTGTATCTTAAGCGCCTCTGAGCTGGAAATGAACGTATCCATTGTCGCCCTTGAATCCGCGCCCATGATCACGCCGTCGCTGCATATTATGCCTACAGTCGTCGTCCCTTTTTTTATCGCTTCGTAGAAATCTCTATCGACCATCAATCCACCTATAACTAGAGGAAAAATAAACTAAAGAATTTATAATATAAGAGTACCATTACCTATAAAAGGCTTGCTGTTATCAATCGGCTCCGCATATGCAAAAGACTCATGCATGTTGGTTATCTTTACCCTATATGTCTTTCCAAGACGGGGTTTCATGTTCTTTATGAACACGACTACGTTATTTATCTTCCCTATGCCTTCGCCGCGCGGATCCTTTGCCGCTATACGCAGATCGTAAGACTCACCTACGACTAAATCTTCCAAACCCATTCCTTTTCACCCAATTCCCAACCATATACTGGTCGCAATTATTAACTCTGATCGGGACTATTTAAAGCTTATCTACGAATATTTATGACGGACCCGCTTCTCAAACTTTGGACAATGTTATGTTCCTCAGCCCGTATGTCAATTGTGTCTGGTTAAATATGGTGCTGTTTTGCGAATGGAAGGTTATGAAGTTCAAGCCTGACGACAATGTCATGTTTATCGTGTAGTTGGATACGGCCTGCCCGAGCTTTACCGCGGCAAGAGGATTGACATTCTCATATACGTAAAGAGGCATGCCGTTAACAAGGGACAGGGTCTGGAAGTACATTGCAACCTTCTGGTCCGAAGGGGAGTATATTGCTATAGACCGCGTAGAATTGCCCCACCACATTGTGGCGAACGTTTCGTTGCACGAAGATGTGGTGCAGAAATAATAACCTGGTAACCATGTGCCAAGGGTGTATGCTGTCAGGGACTTGCCCGCATTTGCCGTGCTGTTTGCCGTGGAGAATACGAAGGTTGAATTGTCTGAATATACGGGACTGCCAAAAATGCTGGAAAGGTAGCCGTAGAGCACCTCCTGTGAGTTGAGACTGTAAGCAGGACGAATAACAGACACAAATGCAACATGCTCGCTTGCAAGCCACAGTGCAGTAAGGTTGCTGACATTTTCCTTTATAGGCGAGGGATAGATTAATCCGTATCCCTGTTCCAGGTATGAAGAGGACACTGAAAGGGGGATTGAGCTGACCGAAAGGTACTGGCTGCCGTTCTCCCTGCTGGTGTATCCGCCGATTATGGGTTTCTTTAATGCAGTTACATAATATGTTGCAAGTCCGGTATATGCTGCAGGAGTATTTGAGACGTTTGCAAGTGACGGCAGTATGAGCACGCTGAAATTGCCCGGTATATTTCCTATCTGCTGGTACGCAAGAGGTATATGCGTTGGAGCGATGAGGGAATTTGCAAACTGAGAGGACAGGGACATGCCGTTGTACTCTATAAGTATAAGCACGGATATTGCTGCAAAATACTTGAATGCGTCCTTGGCGTTCTTGTTCTTGGTAAGATAGTCAAATCCGAATGCGGCAATTATAGCCATGCATAGGGTCGCTATCATGTCGAACCTTCCAGGCTCCCTTATTATGTTAAGTATAGGCACCTTTAGATAAAGCGCAAAAAGGGTAGGTATTCCTGTCACTGTAGTGTACACCTGCAGATATGGCCCGAGGGAAAGCCAGACGCATATCAGGCCAAGAACCAGCCACACTATCACGTGCTTTGTGCGGTTGTGCTTGAAATCGTAATAAAGCGCTATTGCCATTAGGGCAAGCACAGTATATCCTATATAAGAAACACGCTCGCCTATATTGAGCTGATAGCTGACGCCGTGGTATGTCATGGCATATATCTGCTGATAGTATGAAAGCGATGCCCCATGGAATATGCCGTTGTAGTAGCTTGGCAGAAAGAATGAAAGGAGATTGTTTGACCAGAGCATGCTGGAATTTACTCCTGTATTTTCCTGTGCAACGCTCAATGCGCCGCTATTAAGGTATGGATACATTAGAAGTATGAATGGAAGCAGCAATATCACCAAAACCGCAATGAAATAACCGAAGTTTACCAGAGAGGCGCGGTTAAGGAGCTTGTTCCTGTGCAGAATCATGTATAATACAGTGAATATTACGGTAGTGAAGAAAACCATTATGCCCTGCTCTATGTCTCCCATGAATGTCAGCAGTACAAAACTCACTGCGGCAAGGAACGCATACTTGAATTTGTTTTCGTTGAACATCCTTATGTAAAAATACAGGAATAATGGGACCCATTCAATTATAGTCCAATCAAGATGTCCCCCATAAGACTGTGCTATGTGCATCGGGCTGAATGCGAATATGAGGCCGGCTATGAATGCTGCATATTTGTTCTTTGTTATGTACAATGCAAGCGCGTACATGAACAGTCCGGACAGCGCAAAGCTGCTGAAGAACAGCACATTATACGCAAACGCGCCGCTTATCCACTGCAGGGGCAGTGAGAATATTCCGGCAAGAGGCGTCAGGGTCTGCGTGACCAGATTTGCGCCTATTGGATAATATAGCATGCTTGTGAAATAGGGTGACTGGTGAAGCGCGAACAGCGAATATGGAACCCACCACAGATTGAATAGCGTCTGGTACACGTCTCCGTGCCCGTTCACAACATATCCGAATATGTTGAGGGTTACCTGCCAAAACATTACAAGAGATATTAGAAGGTATACCAGAAGCGGCTTCAGATAGTGTTCTTTGGATTTTATATACGCTATGCTTTTACCGTCCAAGATAAACCCCGATGATTTCTTTTACCTAAATTTGATTGCTATCTTATAATATAAATGTTTGTCTAAAGATATAGTTTCTGAGGTTTCAAAAATGGATGGCGCCCAAGAGGCAGGGATAGGGGAGCGTGCAGCAAAGATAATGTATCCGCTTTTTGTGGGCCAGGTATTCGCAGTAATATTCACTGCACTGACTTTCGTAGTTGTAGCGCGGCTACTGAAGCCGACCGATTTCGGAATATACGTATTTGCCTTCGGATTTGCGGCATTTGTCAACAGTTTTCACGCATTCGGGATAGGATCGTACTTCAGCACCAGACTGGCAAAGCATGTCTATAACAAAAATGATGATGGGATATTGCGCACGCTTGGAAGCGGGTACCTGATTGCCTTTATCGCCAGCGGATTGATAACTATATTGGGCGTGCTTCTCAGCGGATATGTATCCAGCATATATGTCAACATAGGCATAAGCCAGAACACGCTTATACTTGCATCGCTTACCATAGTAGTTCTTGTGCTTAGCACAATAGCAATGAACGCGCTTGTGGGGCTTTCAAGGTCGGATCTGGCGGCAATAAACAATGTGTCAGTCGATATAATACAGCTCGTGCTGAGCATACTGCTCACGTTGAAGTACGGGGTAGACGGAGCAATAGCCGCAATGCTGATAGGATATGCATTTGGCGCGCTGTCCGGCGGTTATCTCGTATACAGATGCGCGTCGAAATACTCCAGGAAATTGCATGTGCCGACGAAGGTAGAAATAGATGAAGCCATCGGATATTCGTTTCCGCTTGCTGCCAACAACTTCCTAAATACCGGAATGAACAACTTTTCCATACTTTTCCTTGGACTGTTTATAACCACCTCTGCGCTTGGGAACTATGGGGCAGCGATAAAAGGATTGGCATTATTGACAATGATATACAGTTCGTTCAGCACAGGACTGCTGCCGCTGTTTTCCACTGCTGCATCGATAAGCAGCAAGGAGAAGATAAACAAGACATATAATACGATAATACTGCTTGCCCTTGTACCGATGCTTCCGATAATGATATATGTCGGCGCACTGGCAGGTCCCGGACTGGTTCTGCTTGTAGGCAGGAGCTACTCTACTGCCCCGTTTTACCTTTCACTCATTGTTGCGGGCTCGACAATAGGGCTTTTTGGCACTTACATAAGCAACCTACTTGCATCTGGGGACCATACCAAAAGCGTGCTTAAGATAAACATGATTTCGGCTATAGTGCAGTTTGCATTTCTGATAGTGCTTGTTCCTTATGCACAGATAATAGGGGCAATAATAACAATATTCTTCATAGGCAACATTATTGAAGCCATAATATACTCGCGTGAAGTGTCAAAGGTGCTTGGCGTAAAAATAGATTCGGCAAGGCTGTATATGCTGTACCTGAGCATATTCGCACTTGGACTCCTGCTGTACGGGATCGCTGCATTAATAAGCCACTTTGTAGTTTTTAGCAGTGCAGACCTTGTTGCCGTTATACAGCTGCTTGCAGGCTTGATAGTAGCTTTGCTTGCGTACCCGATAATACTTGTGGTATTTAGGGTTCTTGACGAAGAGCACATAATAGGCATGAAGCATGCGGTCTCAAAGCTCGGCATGCTGGGAAACTGGCTTGTGTTCCTGTTCATATACACAGAACATGTTTATAAGTCACTGAGGAGGATTTGATTCTTTATGGATTATGGAGACTTTAGTGTTGTGCTTCCCACCCTGAATGAGGAGCGGACGGTTGGGACACTGATTGACAGGCTGCTTGAGCTTTACAGAGGGATAAAGATTGTGGTTGTAGATGACGGCTCGACGGACGGAACCGGCAGGATAGTTTCGGGCATATCTAAATCAAACCGGAATGTGGTATTTATAGACAGAAAAAGAAGAGGCAAGGAAAAGGGGCTGACGGCCAGTGCAGTTGAAGGGGTAATGATCAGCAAGACAAAATTTGCAATAATCATGGATGCGGACCTGCAGCATCCGCCTGAAAAGATTAAGGAGATTGCAGACGCGCTTCTGCAGAACAATGACATAGCTGTAGCGACACGGGCAGATGTAAAAGGATGGCAGCTGCATAGGAAATTTATATCAAAATCGCTGATTATTATAGGGCGCATGATACTCGTTGCAAGGGGAAGGGAGACATGCAGCGACATATTTTCAGGGTTCTTTGGAATAAAGCGGGGATTGTTCAGCGGCGTCTATAACAAGAACAAGAGGAGGTTTGTGGGGGGAGGGTACAAGATTCTTTTTGACCTGCTTAAATGCATCAGGAGAGATTCTGTGAACATTTCGGAGATACCATACCATTTCGGACTCAGGTCATACGGAAAATCCAAGGCAGGCATAAGGCAGGGCGTGCTGCTATTCAAGTCATTTGTTACCTGATGCTGTTTCCTTGTGGAGTATTGCAGCTTGCAGCAAACTTACAAACAGGGGGGCAGGTGATTCGAGCCTTGACTTTAATTCAGGATGCGCCTGGGTGCCGACTCCGAACTGGCCTTTCCATTCCACAAACTCTACAAGATTGCCTTCCATTGTGACTCCGATAATTCCGAGCCCTTTCGAAGACAGAATATCTGCATATTTCCTGTTGAATTCATATCGGTGCCTATGCCTTTCATCTACAGTAATAGAGCCATATGATTTGAAAGTGATCGAATTCTTGTCCAATATCCTGC
>JAJZOS010000047.1 GCA_021851985.1 Microcaldota archaeon
GCCAAGGTTCCCTCATTTGGAGGGAACCTTGGCTATGTCTGCAGACCTTCTCCCCCTCGCCTCCGCGGATTTCGAGATGGGACCTCCAAGCCCTGAGGCAATAGAGCTGGCAAGGGTAGTTGATAGGGGCATAAGGGCGGGGAAATGCGTAAATATGGAGAGCCTCTTCATTGAAGAAGGCAAGGCTTGGAATGTTTTCGTAGATATATATGTGCTTAATTACGACGGAAACCTGTTCGATGCCAGCGAGATAGCCGCAATGAGCGCTCTTCTAAATACAAAGGTGCCAGAATATGCAGATGGCAAAGAACTAAGAGATAAAAGGATAAAAGCGCTTAAGATTGATAATGTTGTGACATCTGTGACTGTTGCAAAAGTGGCAGACAAAATACTGTTGGATCCGAATGGGGACGAGGAGGAAGCTGCAGATGCAAGGCTGACCATAGCAACAGATGGAAAGTTCATAAGAGCGATGCAGAAAGGCCTCGGTGGGAGCTTTACTCAGAAGGAGATTCTCGATGCAGCAGACGCTGCGCTTAATAGGCATAATAAGCTAAAGCAAGTAATAGAAAAAACAAGATGATCATATGGCAAGTTCAAATATAAGGTATGGAGCTAGCATAAGGAAAAAGGTCAGAGCCATCAAGGCGACAAAAAGCGCGCATTATAAATGCGAAATGTGCGGCCGTGAAAGCGTTAGCAGAAAGAACACGAGCATATGGGAATGCACACATTGCGGCGCAATATACGCAGGAGGCGCATATAGCATGACAACAGCGGCAGGCGAAGTTGCGAAAAGGCTTGTGGAGGATTTCGTAAACAAAAGTAAGTGATTAATGTGGTAAAAGTAACATATGACCCGATACACACTCTGGTAATCCACGACATATCGAAAATTCCTTTGGATGACCTTCTGCGCGAGCGTGTAACTCCCGGTGCAACAATGCCGCTCTACTGGTGCAATGGCATACTTTTTAGTTTCGCATCGCCACCAATGATTGACGACATGGCCAAGGACTACTTTAGCGGTAAGATACACTGGATGGAAGTCCATTACATTGAAATGAAAGAATACAAGCCGGTTATAGAACTTAATGATGAGCATTACAACGGAGTCATAAAAGTCCGCGTAATAGATACTGGAAGCTCACAGCTTCATAGGGATTTTATATCCTGGCTTAAGAATAATACCAATAAGTGATTTTATGGCATATGTATGCACAAAATGCGGTAAAAAGACAAAGCAGCTGGATAACTCTGCCAGATGCCAGTATTGCGGTTCTAGAATAAACGTAAAGAGCAGGTCAAACCTATCAAGAGAGATAACAACAGACTGATGCTGTAGTTATTTCGCGCTTATGATTATAGTTTCTGATACGCTCTTTATCCTTCCATACTTAACGCTGCTTTTTGCCAGTATTCCAGCAGTATTATTGCTCCTAACCAGGTTTTCAACCTTTACCAGCAGAAGATTGGCCACAGAACCGCTGTCAAAATCAAGAATCAAGTCTTCTACAATGCCTACCTTCTTTCCTTCGTTTGTTATTATCTGCTTCCCATAAAGCTCTGATAAGAGTATTTCCATGATAGCACCTATTATTTTACGTTCATTATCTTTTGGGATGCAAATATTCTTATTATGTTTGCTCTGAGCTCTTCCATGAATGCTTTTTCATTATTGTTCTTTTCTGCGATTTCATTAGGTTCAAATAGCCCTGGATTAGATTCCACAAGCCTTTTCAGGTATTCGTCTGTCAGATGGTAAGACCTGGCTTTGCATGAATCGCATACGAGTATTGGGATTACGGGCACATCCGAAGGCGACTGCACTTTATCAAGCTGCCTTGATAGCGGGGAATTGCCGCATTTCGGGCATTTTTTATTGAGCTTTATTTCAAGGTAGTGCTTTGATATTGTAACCTCTTTCCTATTCTTGGTTATTTGACCAACGATGGCATCCATGCCCCCGTCAGGCAACTTTACAAGCTCCTGCACGAGTAGTTCATTGTCTTTATTGAAAGTGCTTTTTAGAGCAGCAATTCCATTGATAGGCTCGAGTAATATAATCCTGCTTGTTTCTCCATTTACCTTCTCAACAGCCTTTATTTTGCCATTTGGATTCTTACTTAATTCTATAGCTCCCTCAGCCATTCAATCCCCGTACTTCAACCTGTAAGCATCTATATCTTCTTTTAAGATCGTATCCCTGCCCAACTTTTTCGCCCTTGCAAAAGCGTACTTGGCTATTTTGGATGCCTTTTTTTCCAGGATTAGAGATATGGAGGAGGCTGCGCTGTCCGTAAGAGAGATTCCTTTTCTTTTTTTAACGAGTTTCTTTATCGCAACTTTTGGTATGTTCACCTATATGCACCTATTTTTCATTTCAGCACTCAAGATCGTCTTCACCGCGTGAGCTCAGCGTAGTGCATTTTCATCATATGTTGCTTTATTGTACATTTATGAATAAAAGACTATCTTTGCATCTGTATGCAGGCATATAAAAGGGCAATACACTCACATTTTTAATCTTTCAATGGCTATTATATACGGTGAATAAATGAGCCTTATTGCTGTAAATGAAGCAAACTTCGAAAGCGAGGTACTGAAATCTCAGATCCCAGTAGTGGTAGATATATGGGCACCTTGGTGCGGACCATGCAGAATGTTTAGCCCAATATTTGAAGAACTCTCTTCTGAATATGATGGAAAAGTAAAATTTGTGAAGATAGATGCGGATGAAAATGAAGGTATCGCTACAAAATACAACATAATGAGCATACCAACAACTCTTCTCATAAAAAAAGGGGAATTGGAGGCCATGAACGTAGGCGCAGTCCCGAAAGAAACCCTAAGGAAATGGATTGAAAAGAATCTTTAAACGATTTTTATGACAGAGCTGGCTTTACCGCGCGGAATGAAAGACCTTCTTCCTAATGCTGCATTATTCAGAAACGAGCTGATAGCCAAAGTAGAAAAGGTCTTCCAGACTTTTGGGTTTCTGACCATAGACACCCCTATGCTGGAGTCCATAGACATATTAAAAGCAAAGGGAGGAATTGGAGAGGAATCGAAATTGATATTTGAGACAACCGAAGACAACCTGGGCTTGCGCTATGACCTAACAGTTTCTCTAAGCAGATATATTGCAATGCATCAAGAATTGCCTATGCCGTTTAAGAGGTATGCGATAGGCAAGGCTTGGAGAAGAGAGGAGCCGCAGCACTTAAGGCACAGGGAGTTCACACAAGCAGATGTCGATATAGTCGGAGGAGATGCTGCGCAGACAACGGTTGAGGTCATAGCAGCCGCAGGGAGGGCATTCGACGAGATAGGCATAGGATACATTGTAAGAATAAACAGCAGGTCTGTAATGAATGCAGTATTGGATAAATTTGGAGTTGAGCCCAAAATGCACACTGATGTGATGCGAATCGTAGATAAGCTTGATAAAGTGGGCAGGGACAAGATCCTTGAAATGCTTGGGGAATTAGGCCTGCAAAGGGACATTATCAGCAGAATTGATAATTTAATAAACATGCAAGGCTCAAACAGCGAAAAATTTGCATATATTGCGACACTTTCCATAGAGGAAGGCACTTTGGCTGAACTGAAAGGGGTGCTTGAACTGCTTCCTGCATACCAATTGAAAGGCAGTGTTATGCTTGACTTTTCTATAGTAAGGGGGCTTGACTACTACACCGGCGTGGTGTTTGAATTTTCAGATGCTTCTGGAAAAGAGAGAGCCTCTATAGGGGCAGGGGGGCGATATGACGGCCTTATAGGCTTGTACGGCAGCAGAAGCCTGCCCGCAGTAGGAGCATCAATAGGGATAAATAGGATATTGGATATCCTTGGATTTGAAAAATCTGAAAAAATGACGTATGCAAAGCTTTTTGTTATAAATGTAAAGAAGGAAAACTACCAGTATGCAGTTAAAGTGGCAAATTGGTTTAGACTGAAGGGCGTACCTACAGATATTAATCTTTCCCAAAGGAACATATCTAATCAGCTATCATATGCCAACTCCTTGAAATTCGGGTTTGCTGCCATAATAGGAGATGCTGAACAGTCACAAAACAAGATAAAGCTGAGAGATCTTGTTAGCGGAGAGGAGAATGAAATGTCAATTGAAGAAGCGCTATTTGCAATAGAAAAGAGATAATTATATGACAAAATCAGAAATGGATAGAATAACTGAAGAGAAGATAGCGGCAGGAGGCATGCTTGTTAAGTTTTATTTTGATATCCAGAATGAGGATAAGGAAAAGCTGCAGCCTCTTTTGGTAGACCTCATAAATGAACGCCTGCTTAAGGAGCCCGGAGTAATATACTGCTACGGAACCATAGAAGAGCCGATAAAAAAAGACAAATACTATATAACCAGCGCGTCGGTAAATGTGCTTTTCGGCAGCATAAAATCCCTTGTTCCGATAGTATTCAAATATGCACCGATAGGGGTAGAGGTGCTGAAGCCGCAAAAGGAGATTAAACTGAACTTATGGGACTTGCAGGCAATGCTCATGGATATTGCCCAAATGTCGACAGAATACTCGAGATACATACTTGAGAAGGTGCTTAGCCCTGATGACATAAAGATGATAACGCAGGAGATGGAAAATAGAAAAGAGCTTGGTAAAAAGCTTATTGAAAAGAAAGAAGAAAGCAAGGATGGAAAAAATACTTGACTACTTATGCTTAAGTCGAGCCGTATATATACGGTCCGGAAAGTACTCCTGGATCTTGGTTTGGAGAAGATGACATATAGAATTGGCCTATTGAGATGTAGTTCTGCTGCCCTGTTACTTTTGCAACCACTCTTATCTGGACAACCTTGCCTATTACTGTTGTAAGGGGAATGGTGGCATTCCTGAATGCCGATTCAGTAGTATTATGAAACCCGCTTGAAAATGAAAGGTTATACGTATTGTAATGGGCTATGATGCTAGGCGAGCCGTTATACAGTATTTCTACATATAAATTGGCATTCTGCGGGCTAATTATTTTAAAGTTTAGGAAGGGCTTGTTTGCTATAAAAGGGCTTGAAGTAAGGTTTCCGGGGCTATTTTGCAATCCGCAGTGATAAGTGCTTGCAAAAAAGGTTGCATTATAATTGCTCCATGGATATTTGCCTACGTAGCAACGGCTTTTATTTGCATGTGTTATATTTAATGGAGCTGTTCCGAAACCGGCCCCTGTAACATTCCATCCGGTAAATTCTCCCGAGGAGAAGTTGCCATTATACACCGTGGTATATATTGTTTTTGGAGGAGGTATAGTGGTCATGTTAAGCTTAAGCAGAGCTGAGCCGCACGCTCCACCCCCTAGACCGGTAGTCATAGACAATGTATAAATTTGCGGTGGAACTGTCAAATTCTTGAAGAAAGTTACACAATCATATGTAAGAGTCTGGTTAACATATGTCTGGTTATTTGCGCCGACCATTTTTATATGGACACTGCTGCTGTTTCCTGCCGCCACCCAAATTCCAGTGTAATTTGCGGTAAGGATGCATTTTGCAGTAGATGTTTTATTGAATGCTGTGCTGTTAAGCTGGTAGCCTGTACAGTTGTATATGATGGTTGTTGTTATTGTTGAATTTGCAGTAGGGGTATAATTTTGTGTTGTGGTAACTGTTGTGAGGCTTATATGCTTTACATTAAATCCTGTTTCAACGTATGCTATTGCTATCATTATGACTAGTATTATAACAAAGCCGATTACGCTTTTTTTTACCACAAATATCACAATCCCTTTTATACATAGTTATTTATTTGAATCTGTTTATATATCTTAACACTTAAAAATCATTTGTGGTGCTAATTTGGGAAGCATTCCTAGAAAATGGAAAAAGAAAGGAAGAATGCGCTGGAAATGGCAAAAAAAACGCCGAAAGAGATTAAGAAGAGCTCAGAAGAGAAGAGTAGGAGAGCTCTGATTTATTACGAATCAAGGCGCACTGTAACCGGAAGTCCATGCACTTGTGTATGTCACATTTGTAGGCACTCCATTGTTATCATTTCCGCTGTAGTCGTTAGCGTTGCCGTTGAGTGGCCACCATCCAACAAGATTGTTAACATTGATAGGAGCTCCTCCTATTCCTTCTTTGTAGAGAGCTTGAATCTCTGATTGTGAAAGTGAAGTGTTATAAAGTTGAACGTTAGTAATAGAACCATTGAATGATCTTAAGTTGGCCGGAA
>JAJZOS010000048.1 GCA_021851985.1 Microcaldota archaeon
CACACCATAAGAATGTGGTTATAATGTTATTTTCAGGGTTTGCAGCCCTTACATCGTTTGCAGCAAACCCAACTTCCTGATTTGTTATGTGGAATATATCATGGCTTTCTTTGCCTGCAGCTACTGCAATTGAGCTAAGCTTTGTATTTACCCTTATCAGCCCGATTATGTCGTTTTTCCTGGCCCTGTCTATTGCATATACCTCCTTTACTGTGTTCTCTTTCTTAAGCTGGAGATAAAGCTGGTATGAATACTCGCTTATGCCATCGCCGCTTCCCCGCATTGGTTTTATGCTGTTTATCATTGCAATATTCAATCCAGCCACCTTTCGCCTTTTTTGTAGCGCAGCTTCAGGAGACTTATCAGCAGGTCTATGCCACCGTCCCTATTTGCATATTTCTTATTTATCCATTTTATCGTTTCGACCTTATCAAGCTCCAAAAACCTTATGAGCCCTTTTTTGTACAGTATCTTTGATATCTCAAATTCCATGTCTCCATCTGGAGCAGCCTGCCACTCCCTTACCTTGCCAAGCATCTGCTTTCCGTCACGAAAGGCATTGATAAATGCGCCTGGCCTGCGCATCTTGAAGCTCGTTGCCAGCGAATATAGATAATAAAACGCGAAATAGTCAAAGTCGCTTATCTCGTCTTCTAGGTGCTTGTTGCCTAGCCTTTCATAAAGAAGTAAAAGAGACATGAGGCTTCCTCCGAATGCGCCAGGCGCATTGTGCTTCTTTGGGACGGTGATCTTGTAGAAATAGTCTATAAGGCGCTCATTGAATGACTTGTACGACATCCTAAGGAACCTCTCCATTCTGCTGTAACCCTTCGATGAATCTCCCTTGAGTTCATTTACATGATCTATGAAGTAATTAGCATCTGTCAATTTGATCGTTGTTCCGGACACTACCGGCTCTTCGTGTATTATGCCCCTGAAGGATATTCTGTCTTTTCTGAACAGCCTTGTCTGCCAGTTTGTATATGCACCCTTCTTGTTTCCGCTTACATCCTCGAATCTCCTTATTGAGAAGGAGCTGCATTTATAGTCATTGATCAATTTGTGCAGGTCAATTTTGAGCCTCGGGCTTATGCGCTCATCTGTTCCCAAAAGGATGCACCACCTGTATCTGCTCTTTTTTATGACATACATGAGCGTGGGCTCCAGATAACCGAGAGGCACGGTATAAAATATCCTAAGCTTGTTCAGCTTCAGCCTTTTAGTCTCTGAGAGCAGCTTCGCGTGCTCCTTGCGGTCGCTGCTATCGCAAAGTATTATCTCATCTGAACACCCATACATATCCTTCACAAGCATGAGCGCTTTTTTGATATCATTCCTTGAGAATAGCAAAAGCGAAATTCCTTCCACAGCAATCATTTACCTTATGTCTGTATAGGTTTTTATAAGTCTATCTCCAATACTTATGGGGTGTTTTTAATTAGAGACAAGATACATCAGGGCAGCCCGGTATTCACAAAGGAGATGGAGGATGCGGCAGTAGACGCTCTTCGCAATGACAGGTATCTTTACGGGGAAAATGTTGTAAAGTTTGAAGAAGAGTTTTCAAGATTCGTAGGCACGAAACATGCGGTATCTACAAGCTCTGGCACTGCTGCTCTTGCGTTCATACTTATTTCAATAGGGGCGGAGGGGAAGAAATGGGTAACATCGCCAATGTCATTCATCGCGTCATCAAACTGCATAATACATGCAGGCGGCATTCCGGCATTTGCTGACATATCGCTGAAGGACTACTGCATTGATCCTGATGCTGCAGAGAAAGCTGTAAGGAAGAACAAAGCAGCAGGGATAATACCGGTGCACATATACGGACAGCCCGTAGACTTTGACAAGTTCGCTGAAATAGCGTCGGAGCACAATGTGAAGATAATTGAAGACGCATGCCAGGCGCACGGAGCAAAGTACAAAGGCAGGAAGATTGGCAGCCTTGGAGATGCCGCTGCGTTTTCTTTCTACCCGAGCAAGAACATGACTGTGCTTGGGGATGGAGGCATGGTAACTACGGATAATGAGGAAATTGCTGATATATGCAGAAAACTGCGCGACTCTGGAAGAATATCTAAATATGAGCACGATCTGATAGGGTATACTGCAAGAATGAGTTCCGTCAATGCTGCGATAGGGAGAGTGCAGCTAAGGCATATAGGCAACTGGAACAACAAGAGGCGAAGCATAGCTAGAATCTACAATGAAAGGCTAAAGCATGTAGACGGGCTAGGGCTGCCGCAGATGCCGGACAAAAATTTCGAGCCGGTATTCCACCAATTCGTTATTACAACAGAGCGCCGTGATGAACTGAAAGCATATCTTGATGATCATGGAATAGAGACAGGCATACACTACCCCATCCCGATACACCTGCAGCCGGTGTATAGGAACAGATTCGGATTTAAGGAAGGGGACTTCAAGAACAGTGAAGTGTTTTCGAAGAGCTGCCTCAGCCTTCCGATGCACGTATTCCTTGAGGATGAGCAAGTAAGATTCATTTGCGAGACTGTGGAAGGTTTCTTCGACAGGCGATAGCATGAAAAAACCGGGATTTTCAGTAATAAAGAATGTCAAGATTGGCAAGGGCACTGTGATCAGGGATCATGTAAATCTGTATGGATGCAGGATCGGATCGATGTGCAAAGTGGAATCATTCGTTTATATAGAGGAAGGGGCAGTGATAGGCGACAGATGCAAGATAAAACCGCACACGTTCATACCCACAGGCGTAACCATAGGCAATGATGTTCTCATAGGCCCAGGAGTAGTATTCACAAATGATAAATACCCGACGGTAAGAGATGACTGGAAGCTTTACAGGACGGTAGTCGAAGACTGGGCATCTATAGGGGCAGGAAGCGTAATAGTGCCAGGAGTCAGGATAGGTAAGCATGCTATGATAGGCGCAGGTTCGGTTGTTACAAAAGACATACCTGCCTACAGACTTGCATACGGATGCCCGGCAAGGATCGTAAAGAAGATCAGATAGGCTTTGATTTCTTGTCGATCAGATCGAGATATTTTGCTATGCCTATGCCTATCTCTATGTTGTTTACAGTATTCTTTCCGGATTGGGCGTCATTTATCAGATTTGTAAGCTCATCTGCTATGGTATTGTTTTTGGCTACCTGAACGGTATCAGAACGGTTTATGTCTTTTGAATCGAAAAGCGTTATTGACTGCTCAAGTATGTCAGCCCTGAGCATCTTTTTTTCTCCGAATATTTCTATTATCCTGTTCTTCCTGCTTGAAAACCAGGATATGTTGAATACGCCTTTTACTCCGCTCTGAGTCTCAAGAATTATTGTCGCAAGCTCAGAATCATTCTTTCTCCTGAACTGGGTCTTTATGCCGGCAACGAAATGCGACTCCTCATTGGTTATGAAGTGGAATATGTCTATAAGATGGGGCATGAGATCCCATATTATATCGACATTTGGCATGTAGTCCCGTGCAAATTCCCAATAGAATCTCAGGAAATGCACCTTTCCAAGGTCATTTTTGTAAAGCTTCTTGGCTTCCTTTATCGAATTATCGAACCTGAATATCAGCCCGTTCTTAGCCACAAGCCCTTTATTTGCCTTGATGAGCTTTTCCATAGCATTTACTTCGCTTATCTTGTCGCTTACAGGCTTTTCCACTATGAATGGGATTTTGTTTTTTACCATTAGACTAGCAACTTCCAGGTGCGCGCTGTTCTGCGTACATATATGTGCGAAGTCTATGCCACCCTTCACTACGCTATCTGCATTGCTGTGGAACGAAATTCCGGAAATGTCCTTCAGAAGCTCGGAATTGTTGCGCTTGAATGCATCCATCTTTTCCTTTTTTATGTCACACAAGGATAGTGAATCTATTGCTCCATTCTTTAGCAGTATTGCGGCTTCCCTTGCGACCCTGCTTCCCCAGCTTCCTATCCCTATGACTGCCAGCCTTTTCAAATATACACCAATATTATATCAAAAGCGAAACTATAAAGATACATACAGATACTTTTATGGAAATTATGATACATGCAGAAAATTTCAGCCTGAAGCATACCATTGACGGTGGTCAGCCGCTTGCATTTTACGCGGACATGGAATTTGAAAAGGTATTTGAGGGATTAGGCTATGTAACTGAAAGAGGAAAGATAGATGTTTCATACAGCAAGCGGAATAATATAATAGAGTTTGGATTTACTGGTGACTATTCATCCAAATCGGCATCTGAGGACATAGTGAAAAGGCTGGGCATAGACCATGACATGAAATCGGTATATTCAAACATAAACACCGACGGATTTATGGCAAAGGCAATTTCGGGATGCTACGGGATGAGGGTGACTAAGAGCAGCCCATGGGAAGCCACCCTCTGCTTCCTTATATCGCAGTTCAACAACATAAAGAGGATAAGGCATATAATGCTTAGAATGATAGAAAAATTTGGTGAAGAAAGAGAAGGAAGCAGGCTCTTTCCTAGCTCTGGCGCCTTGGCATCTGCGGATCTTGCAGATATAAGAAAATGCGGCACTGGATTCAGGGACAAATACATCAAGAGCGTAGCGGCGGAGTTTGAGAACAATTTTGATGCGGAGAGGCTTTACAGACTCAAATATGAAGTTGCAAAGGATAAGCTTATGGAACTTGACGGGATAGGAGATAAGGTGGCTGACTGCATACTCCTTTTCGGATACGGAAAATTTGAGTCGTTTCCCATAGACGTGTGGATAAAGAGGGTGATTGAAAAGGAGTATTTCAAAGGAAAGAAGAAGAGCATAAGGCAGATACATGAATTCTCAATCGAAAAATGGGGCAGATACAGAGGCTATGCGCAGCAGTATATATATGAATTCGGCAGAAGGAACAAGGTTTGATTTTGTTTAATTATATACAAAGGTTATAAATATATTACCTTTGTTAATATCAGTATGCAGTTTGCAGATATGGCAAGGAAACTTGTAGAGCTTGACATGCCGGTATTCACTACGGAGGACATATCCAACCTCACCGGAAAGGATCCCAAATATGTCAAGGTTTACCTGCACTACCTTGTAAAGCGCAAGAAAATAGAGAAGATAGAGAGAGGCAAATATTCCCTTCCGAGTACAAGTCCATACGTTATAGCATCACGCATAACAAAGAATTCATATATAGCTTTGATAAGCGCGGCAAGGTTCCATAATATAACTGCGCAGATCCCGAATATAATTTATGTGTTCTCATTAAGCTACCATAGGCCTTTGAAAATATCCGGAAACTATTTGATAAAATTCATAAAAGTGGGCAGATCCATCTTCTACGGGTATGGAGAGTATAATAGGGCATATGTCTCCGATTTAGAGAAGATATTCATAGATGATGCATATTACCATGGCTCACTTTTTTATACTGAAGAATTGGAGACCGCACTGCAGCGGGAAATATTTGACGTGAAGAAATTTATGAAGTACTTTGAAATGCTGAAGAACAAAAGGGCGCGGAAAAGACTGCGTGACGCTTTTTCAAAGCAGGGCATTATGGAGGAAGGATTATGAAAGATACATACATCGAAAAATGGTTTTCAGATGAACAGAGGATGCAGAGGGAGCTTCAGGTCTTCTTTTTGTACAAACTGTTCGGGAGGAATGCTGAGCTGATTTTCAAGGGAGGCACGGCTTTGGACCTATTTTATGGCTCAGGCAGATTTTCTGAGGATCTGGACTTTAACTGCAAAAACGCAGATGTGCTTGTAGATGTAGATGAGGCCATAGAAGCACTTTCGAATGGGGGGCAATACCAGATATTCAATGATTGGAGCCGCGAGCGGGAACTAAGAAAAAACTTTGTCAGGTATAATCTGAGGATATCTTCTGAAAAATCAAGGAAGCTTGTAAATTTCATTATAGACTGTTCTATCGGACCAACAATTTATGCTCCTGATAATTTTGTTATAAACTACAAAGACTCTCTGATGAGTATAAAGGTGATGAATGCACAGGAGATCGTCGCAGAGAAGGTATCTGCCCTGTTGACCAGAGAAAAGGCGCGCGATTTGTATGACCTTCATTTCCTTGTTGCTGTAAAACATATTCCAATAAACATACAGGACATATATGAGAAATGTGGGATTAAATTTTCTAATAAAGTCCCAAAAAAATACTCTTTCAAGTTGTTTGAGCATCTCGTTCAT
>JAJZOS010000049.1 GCA_021851985.1 Microcaldota archaeon
GCTAGATGCATTTGAGAAATCTCATGGCCCATTCAGGAAGATAACTTTAAGGGAGGGAGTGACGATAAATACAACAAAACTTGACCCAAAGGAAGCTGCACTTGTACTGGCAAGAAGCGCAAAATAAAGCCGGACCGGCTGATAAAGTGCACTTACGCTATTCATCTATGCGCCTAATGCATGTACGAGCGCATCAGGTTCGCTTGCCCTGTCCTTGAAAAGAATGACACCGTTATTACGACACAACCCCTACATATTACGCTTCGGAGCTGATAAAACCATCATTTATAATGATTATCGGGATTTATTATAATGAAGGATTTAGGATGAAGTTATGGACATAGACTCAAGAATCAATCTGATAAAATCAGAGCCTCTTGAAGAAGTGATAACAGAGCAGAATCTGAGGGCTCTTCTAGAATCAAATGAACACCCCAAGCATTATATAGGTCTTGAGATAAGCGGAATGCCGCATATAGGCCACATACTCGTTGCAGGGAAGAAGATAAACGACCTTGATAAGGCAGGTGTGAAGACGCAGGTGCTGCTTGCAGACTGGCATACTGTAGCTAATAACAAGCTTGGAGGCGACTGGAGCCGCATAAAAAAAGCTTCGGAATTTTACAGGGAGCTCTTCAATTTTTTCTGTCCAAACACGGAAGTGATACTGGGCTCTGATCTCTACAGGGACAACAACGAGTACTGGAAGCTTGTTGTGCAGATAGCAAGCCGCACGACAATGGCGAGAGCTACGCGTACGCTCATAATACAAGGAAGGAGCGAGAAGGATACGCTGCACGTGTCGCAATACATATACCCAATCATGCAAGTTGCAGACATATCTGCTCTTGGCGTGGATATACCTCATGCGGGCATGGACCAGAGAAGGGTGCATGTTCTGGCGAAAGAGACCTTTGAAGACTTGAAAATGAAACGGATAGTACCAATACACCACCATCTGATTCCAAGCCTCAAAGAGCCGCCAACGATTGATAAAGACGCTGCAAAGGAGGAAATAGTGGCGGCAATGAAGATGTCTAAATCAAAGCCGGGATCGGCCATACCAATAATTGCAAGCAATGAAGAAATCAATTCTATAATAAAGAGCGCATGGTGCCCGGAGGGCATGATAGGCGAAAATCCTGTGCTCCAACTGTGCAGATACATAATATTTCCTTTGTCAGGAGAATTGAAGATTGAAAGGGAAGGAAAATATGGAGGTGATATCACCTACAATTCATATAAGGAACTGGAATCTGATTTTGCAAATAAGAAGCTGCATCCAAGCGACCTGAAGATTTCTTCGTCCCGTGCGCTTGACAGCATAATGCAGCCACTTGCAAAGAAATTTTCACATAGAAAGGAGGAGATAGCCGCACTATTTTCATGATGCGACGTATGGCATCTGCACATAAATGGCCATGATTCTGCGGTCCGTTAAGTGGAATTTGATATGGGAGCGGGGAGAGACGTGACCTGCGATTGTGAAGTTTCATTTGACAATGCAACCTCCTTGATTAGTATGTTTATTGGTGCCGCACCGGACGGAACCAGTGTCGCATTCACATATACTGGAACATAATAATCAGGAGAAAGGCATGCGTTTATGTCCAGATATGAGCTGTTGCCCCTGAATAACACACTATTCCCCAATATGGTGCCATTGCCGCTTACAGACCAGCATGGTTCCCCAGAGTATGAACTTGGAAATGCTCCAGTAACATTGAATTTTGTTGTGCCTGAAAGATTAAGCATGCTAGAGAGTTTACTAGCCACCTGAAATACGTTTCCGGTAGTTTCAAAGCACTTGAAGCCGGTTTCGTTTATATCGTAGCATGAATACACTTTTGTTCCGTTATTTACAGATATGCCCACAGCGCTGAAATTTGATATGCCCAGTAATTGGGCGTCACTCATCGAAACCGAAACTCTTTCGTCATTTCCATATTTTGAAAAATTCATGGCAAACGGTATTGAGATATACGGATCGTTTGCTGGAGGAGGCGGATATACGTCGCCAGACACTAGCCCCACATAGGCTATTTTTATCTGTGACGCGGCAGCGATTTTTTGTGTTATTATTGTTCCGATGCCTTCGGGATTTTTTGAAAGGGATGATGCAGCATTTATTATGCCTCCGCTTAAATATTCATTATAGAACAATATTGCTCCGAAAATAACTAGGATCAGTATTATTACCGATACATTCCTCTTAAGATGGCTTTTTGCCGTTTTCGTTGTGTCCTCTTTTTTCGCTTTTGAAGCCATAACCTTATTTTGCAGTTAAAGATTTAAATGGATTGCCATGGAATGCGCTTTGCACGCCCAACAGAATGTTTTTATAAGTTAAATTGCATGATACTTTTGTGATTTTATGCCGGCTGATTTTAAGAATGAATTTACTTACAAGAAATTTTTGGAAGAGGGGAGGGAGGATGAATTTGACAAGCTTTTCGAAGACGCAGTTGGCATGGTAACGAATGAAATGCTTGGCAAGAAACACCCGTTGTATATTGGAGGAAATGAGGTATTTTCGCATGAGGAACTTTCAGAGTACTCCCCGATAGACAAAAATCTCGTAGGGAAGTTCCAGAAAGGAACTAGAGAGCAGGTGAAAGAGGCCATAAAAGCTGCGGAGGAAGCTTTTCCAGCATGGAGCGGCATGGATTATAGAGACCGCGCAGCGATATTCGAAAAGGCCGCAGGGATACTTTCAAGGAGAAAGTTCGAAGTGTCTGCAATCCTGAGCATAGAGAATGGAAAGAGCAGATATGAATCAGTAGGTGAGGTTGATGAAGCCATAGATTTTTTCAGGTACTATGCAATTGAGATTATTAAAAATAAGGGGTACATAAGAAAATCTTCTCTGAAGGCAAGCACGGCAAAGGTAAAATCAGGATTTCAAGGGGCTCCCGGGAAAGAGGAGAAGGTTAACGTAGTGTTAAGGCCCTACGGAGTTTTCGGGGTGATAGGCCCATTCAATTTCCCGATATCCATACCGGCTGGAATGAGCAGCGGGGCACTTATAACCGGCAATACAGTCGTATTCAAACCTTCCTCAACCGATAACATGACCATGCTTACTGGAGTGGAGCTTTACAAAATATTTGAAGAGGCGGGAGTCCCAAAGGGCGCATTCAACCTCGTTACAGGGCCGGGATCCGAGATAGGAGATGAACTAGTAATAAATCCGGACGTGAAAGGCATTGCATTCACTGGTTCAAAAGAGATAGGAATTGGGATGATTAAAAAAGCCTATGGACTGGGACTACAAAAGTCTTTTGTAGCTGAAATGGGCGGCAAAAATCCCGCAATAGTATCTAAATACGCAGACCTTGATGAAGCAGTGTCGGGAATCTCAAGCGCAGCTTTCGGATATTGCGGACAGAAATGCAGTGCATGCTCGAGAGTATATGTGCATGCTTCTATTAAGGAGGAATTCATCAGCAAACTTCTTGACAAAGTCAGGACCTTTAAAATAGGAAATCCGCTGAGCAAAGACAATTATATTGGTCCTTTGATATCCCATTCAGCACTCGACAAATACAACAAAACGGTAGAAGAAGGCAAGACTTCTGGGAGGATAGTTTACGGAGGCAAGCATATGGAGCTGGGGCTTGATGGAGCATACGTCGAACCGACAATATTTGAAGCGGAACACAATAACAGGCTTTTTCATGATGAACTTTTCTTGCCTTTTCTTGCAATAGCGCAATACAAAGACTTCGCCGATGCCATAAAAATGGCGAATGACGTGCCTTACGGGCTCACCGCCGGGCTTTACAGCAAGAAAAAGAGCGAGATAAAGGAATTTATGGACAACATCGAAGCGGGAGTCGTATATGTAAACAGAGGGACCAGCGCTACGACAGGCGCGATAGTCGGACTCCAGACATTCGTAGGATGGAAGGAAAGCGGGCTTACCGGCAAAGGAACAGGAAGCAAATTCTACCTTCAGCAGTTCATGAGGGAGCAGAGCAGAACCATAGTGAAATAATGTGGTACATCTGAAATTTACAAAACATCCCGGAAGAATAGGTCACCACATAAGAGCAGGAGGGACGTACCGCAGCCCCGAATATGAAACCGTGGCGATCAGCTTCAACGGCAGGAAATTAAAGTTGCTTGTAGCGGATACATTTAGAAAGAAATTTGTAGGACTGATGAACTGCAAGCGGCTTGGGAATAATGAAGGGATGCTATTCGTATTTGACAGGAACGGAAGGCACGGGTTCTGGATGCTGAAAATGAAGATTAGCATAGACATAATATGGCTTGATGAGGGATGGAAAATAGTTCATATATGGAAAATGGCAAAGCCATGCAAATCCATATTTTCCTGCAGGACGGTTAAGCCTGACGCAGATGCCCGCTATGTGATTGAGCTTAAGGCAGGGGCATCTTCAAGAATGCACATGAAGATAGGCGACAGATTTGATGCCGGAAGCTGGTAGATTTTTAAGCTTAGTGTGATATAATAAAGTTGCTTTGATATTATGCCTATAACTTTAGAGAATTATGCCGTTAAGTTTCCTAGGAGCATATTGGAAAATTTGAAACGGGTTAGGAAGAGACTGGAATCGTTCAGCACTGAAGACTTCATAAATGGCGATTTGTATTTGCCGTCGGTGCATCTCCTCGGCAAAAAGAGCAAGCTCCTTAGATCAACATTCGTATTGATGGGCGCAGGCATGATAAATGAAAATCCGATAAGGTTCGTTGATTTGGCAGTGGCTGCAGAGCTTCTTCATGCCTCTTCTCTCATACACGATGATATTATTGACGGAGATCAAATCAGAAGAGGCGTTGAATCGGTCCATTCCAAATACGGGATTCACATAGGCATACTTGCAGGAGACGCATTGATAGCGAAGTCCGTTGAGCTGGCCTCAAAATACGGAGAGAATGTGCTTATGTCAATAACAAGGTCGAGCATGGAAATGTGCGCTGGGGAAGCGCTTGATTACAGGTACCAAAAAATGCGTAGCGCGCCCAACCTTAGCCAGTACATAAAGATAGTTACGTTGAAGAGCGCATCGCTGATCGCGAGTTGCTTTAATTCTGCAGCAATATACAAGTCAAGCAAAATTGCTGATGAGATGTATCTCTCAGGAAAGGACATAGGAATCGCATTCCAGATAAGAGATGATATAGCGGATTACATGTATTATGTAAAAAAGGGCAGATATAAGCAGCTGGTTCCCAATGTCGTCACAAGCATTCAGAAAGACTATGGTATCGGAAGAAATTATGCACTAATAAAAGCAGTGCACATGAACAATGAATATGTAACAAGAGCTCAGGAGAGACTTGCAAGCATAAGATTAGGAAGCTCTTTTATCAAATACTCGGATCTCATAAGAGTGACGATATAGTCTAGTCATTTATTTCCGGTTATTATGAATGATATACCTGATATTAGTCTTATAACTCTCACATTCTTGAAACCCTGTTTACTCAGAAGCTCGGCTGCTGCATTCCTGTCAAAATTCATTATGCTGCTGGTAAGCCACTTATATGATCCTTTTGATACAATAGAACCTATTGCACGTATTATGCTAAAATAGAACGAAGTAAGATTTAGGTTGCTGTCAGGCTTTGACATATCCAACAAAACGAATGTGCCGCCCTTCTTCATTACTCTCTTCATTTCCCTTCCGAATACCTTAAGGCTATCGAAGTTCCTAAGTGCGAATCCGCTTGCAACTACATCAAAATATGAATCAGGATATGCCATGTGCAATGCATCCCCGTATTCAAATCTTATGTTTTTCAGACCAAGCCGCCTTGTCTTTTCTTCTGCATGCTCAAGCATGTATTTGTTGAAATCCATGCCGATTATCTGGGCCTCCTTGCCGCTTCGTTTTGCTTCCGCAGAAATTGCTATTGCAAGATCTCCTGTTCCGGTCGCCACATCAAGGACGCGATATCTCCTCTTGCTGATTATTGAATGTCTTGCAGCATCTCTGCGCCATAGGATATCTAAACCAAAACTGAAGAGATGATTGAAGAAATCATAGTGCCCGTGTATCCTTGTAAACGTGTCGTTTATCCTCTGGCTCATTATATTACACCAATGTGCTTACCAAAAATGATGAGAGCATTACTAGCGCTGCAGTGCTGTTATATAAT
>JAJZOS010000050.1 GCA_021851985.1 Microcaldota archaeon
TTCATAAAATTTTCCTGCTGCAACAGTTATATTTCCATTCCTAACCAAATATTCGCCTTCATTTTCAAGTTTATATGATGCTTTAATGCATAAATCACTGACGAGATTTGACAATTCTGGACTTTTCATTGCAATAGCAACGGCATCTTCAGGATACCCAAGATTGCAGAGATTGATGGCACGGTTCTTATTTGAATTCGCATTATCTGCAGGCATTTTAGATTTTTTAATTGACATTATAATACACTGAATTAATCACGCTTATTAGGCTTAAGCAGAGCAGTGTCAGGGTTTGTTCCATTTGCATTTTTTAATATGGCATCGATCTCATCTATTCTTGATTTTGCTTTGCTAGAAGTATCAATATCACCGAAATCATCTGCTTTACTTTTCAACTCCGAAAAACTGTCCTTTAGCTTTAAATATGTACCCTTATTTGATGCAACATCCAACTTCTTTAAATCCTTTAAACAATCATCATAAGCTCTGAATGAAAGGCCTATGCGTAGAAACTCCTCGATTTTTTCACTGCCAAGATACTTATCTTGGCTATCTCTTTTATTGAACGACTCTCCCATACAACCACACCAAATGCTTACTAATTTGCATATAAAGTAATCTAGATTGTGATATATAATTCTTCTCTTAATGTAGCTAAATTACAGATATTTTTGTTATTTTGTAAAAATGCATTTGAATGACATACACATTACCAAATGATTATTATATTGATTATCATAAATTAATCATGGACAATTATTCGGTAATTATAGAACATGTAACAAAGATATACACCACGGGAAAAATAAAAATAAAAGCACTTGACGATATAACTTTTCGGCTGAAGAGAGGCGAATTTCTAGCCATAGTGGGCCCTTCTGGAAGCGGCAAATCAAGCCTGCTGAACATACTAGGCACCATAGATACTCCGTCTAAGGGAAAGATATTCATAGAAGGAAGATCTATTTTACGAATGACTAGAAACGAAATAGCTAAATTTAGGAATAAGAACCTTGGTTTCGTATTTCAATCATATAACCTCATAACCAGCTTGGATGCGAAGACAAACGTGATGTTGCCGCTTATGACCGGATCTGTGCCAAAAAATGTTAGAGAAGAGCGTGCAAAGTCGCTTCTTAAGGAACTTGGCTTAGGAACAAAGCTTAACATGAAACCTATGCAATTAAGCGGTGGGGAACAGCAAAGAGTTGCAATAGCAAGGGCGCTTGTCAATAGCCCTTCTCTTATTCTTGCAGATGAACCTACGGGCAACCTTGATTCTAAAACAGGGTTAGGAATAATAAAACTGTTGCACAAAATAAGCAAGGAAAGTAATGTTACTATAATAATGATAACACATAATATGGAAACTACGCGATATTGCGACAAAATAATAAAACTCAGGGATGGAAAAGCAGAAAAACTTAAATGGTAATTGGTATATGTATGAATAAACATTTTAAGATCATTGCGCTTTTATGCATGGTATTTCTGTTTGGAGAAGCATTATCTACATTGGGCGGGCCGGAACCGATACCCAATCCTCCAACGTTTAGCATTACATCACCAAGCATGACAGTATGCAGTGGGCAGGTTAGTACACTGCCAATAACCGTAGTTACAAATGGAGAGATGCAAAATGTGCAGCTTTCTGTCCTTAATTCGCAGTATGTATCGCCGATTGGAAACTTGACAGAAGTGATAAACAACATTTTGCCTTCCAAGCAGCAGGTAGTAAATTTTACCATATTTGTAAACACAAACTCGTCATTTATACCGGTTCAGATATCTATTAGTTATTTTTACCATACGCTTTATTCGGATAGTGAAATAAGAAATACCACGTTATGGGTTAAAACATGCAAGCAACCGATATCGATAAAATTCTACCCGAAATATCTTGTACAAGGAAGAATACAAAACCTCTTCTTAAACATTACTAATACTGGAACTAAGAATCTTAGTTCTATATCAATAAGACCATCTTTTCCGCCACTTGAAGCGGCACTTGTTAGCCCACAACCAATAGTAGTTAACAGCATAAATGAAGGAAAAAGTGCAATTACCAACGCAAGCATATACGTATATCAAAATGTGTCGCAGCTATTGCCAATAAATCTCAATGTTAGCTTTTTCAACGGAACGCTGTTTGAAAGGATACCTGTTGATCTTGATGTGCTTACAACCGGACTGATAAATTTTACTGCTTCAAGCATTAGCGTATCCCCTCAAAATCCTTCAGAAGACAGCATATTCTCAGTGTCATTCATATTGACCAATACGGGCACTTCTACTGCATCTGCTGTAACTGTGACTTCGTTTCCAGGCAACCAGTTTACGCAGTTCGGATCGAATTCTACTTTCATAGGGAGCATTCCTCCAGACAGCCAGACATCGGCAACGCTCTCCTTTTTCGTCAAGAATTATACCGAGATAGGGAATTACTCTATTCCAATAAAGATAATGTACTTGAATAATTTAAGGCAATCACTGAATATGTCTATAGCAGTACCGATAACTGTTGTACAACAAATGAACGCTACAGCTTTGGCTTCTGAGCATTCGTCAGGATCAAACATAATATTATTGCTCATATTGGCATTTATGATTATAGTGCTGGTTTTTATAATAAAACTCGAACCCGCCAAGAAACGCGTTCTGATGAAAAAACTAAATACTAACATGAATAAACTGTTGAAAAGATGAACATAAATGACATATTATGGTTGAGCTATAATGATCTTCATGAAAGAATCTTGAGGACCACACTCACCATAATAATGGTAGTAATTGGAGTAGCCTCAATCATAGCGTTAGTTTCACAGACTTCTGGAATAAACCAGAGCATACAAAATTCTCTGAATACGCTCGGTCCTACATCAATAATAGTGATGCCGGCAGGCTCAGGAAGCTTTACATCTCAAGATACTAGTGAAATTTCGTCTTTGCCCAATGTTGTTTCGGTTATACCTATCCTGTCTGCTCCAGTATATATAAACTTAAATGGCAACAACGAATCGGCAACGCTCATCGGCATAAATACTGAAGGGCTAAGGGAACTTCTTGGGACCATAAATATATATCAGGGCGGATTATATCAAAATACGGTGACTCCCTCTTCATTGCTTGGTTATAGAATAGCTTTTCCAGAAGTGCTTGCAGGAACGCAGGGGGCTTATGTAGGTCAACCTGCTTCTCTGAGCCTATCTGAACAGCGCCAAGCAATAACAGTGCCAATAGTTGGCATTCTACAGAATTATGGAAATATAGTAATACCTATTGATAGCGGAGTTATCATGTCTGTATATGCAGCCGAAACGATATTGCATAGGACATCATATAACATAATGCTCGTAAAAGCAACAAATACAGGCACTGTTGGTAAGGTCTCCCAGACAATATCCCAGATATATGGGGCGCGAGCAAAAATAATAACCGTGCAACAGCTCATACAGATAACTAGCCAGATACTGAATCAGATAACAGTATTGTTCATAGTAATAGCAAGCATATCACTTCTTGTAGCCGCAATTGGGATAATGAATATAATGTTGATATCGGTATTTGAAAGGACCCATGAAATCGGAGTGCTTAAAGCATTGGGATTTATGGATAACGAAGTGATGATGATCTTTCTTTTTGAAGCGGTGACTATAGGCGTATTAGGAGGTTTTATTGGAATTGCTGTGGGAATCATGGGTTCATATTCGCTTACTGCGCTCATCATACATACATCTACAAGCAGTTCTTCATCAATATCGCAGTTTAGCCAAGGAGTAGGTGGAAGTTCCATCAGTTATTATCCAATAATATCTCTTTCTACACTATTAATTGCAATGGCCGTGGCAGTCATCGTAAGTATAATTGCAGGCATATACCCTGCCTGGCGGGCTTCTAAGATGAAACCGATAGAGGCGCTTAGGCACATATGAATTAAAGCCCGTACCTTATTTTCGAAGAAATTATACTCTCATTTTCTGCTATCTTTGTCTCTATACTCCTACTTATCTTTTTAATGTCTTTAACCACAGAATCGTATTTCTTTTCGGTGTTTGAAAGAAGGTATAGATTTTCAGCAAGCTGGAGATCATTATGGATATTTTTCGTTTTAAGCAGCGATTCATTAAACTTTTTCAGCCTCTTTATTGAGGATAAATCATCATATAATTTTCCAAATATCTCGGAATTTACCTGATTAAATCTTCCCTTCCAATCGATAAACTCTTCAATTAATGAAAGATAGCTGTCCCTGGTTCGTGCAGATGCTGAGCGCATGTTAAAATCCTGTATGTCTTTATTCCTTAATGCATTGTATCTGGACATAAAACGATTGATCATAAAGCTTGTTGCTGAAGGATTCAATTTCACTGAACCGTCAACAAATTTTCTATCGTAATCTTCGCGCAAATTGCGATCCTTAAGTGTACTATAAGCTTCATTAAGTCTTTCAGAAATTGCGTGTGCATTTTCACTTTTATTAACATCTGGGTGGCTTTTTTTAATGCTTTTTATGTATGCTTCCCTTATCTGTATTTGACTGCTCTTGGAAGATATCCCAAGTATCCTGTAATAGTCTTTAAATTGCATGTTTTTAGTATCTATGCCCAAACTTTTTGCATGCGCTTCTATCTCAGCTATTATTCTGTGTGAATCAGCAATAAGCTTTTTAGACTGCTTTTCGGCTCTGTTTTGATACACATTAGAAATCCACGACTTTGCGCTGCTTATTATATTCGTATACTCGCCTGAAAAAAGGAATAAGAAACAGAATTTTGAAGAAATGATACTCAATTACTGTAAAGGAAAAGAGTTCATTTCTCACTAATACATTGTTTAACAAGATATAAATACTTGACTGTTTGAAGCGGCGTGACCAATGCTCAAATTTCCAGATGCCACTCGAGATATTGTCGATATAAAAGCAAAGAATATAAACCTTCTCAGCTAGAATTTAGATGGTAGTGATGTCTATTACTAAAGATATAACAAACAGAAAGGATGAGAGGCTTCTAGTACTCGCAATTGACGTGGACAATGATCTTTACAGAAAAACAAGAATATCGGGCCCGCTTACAGGCAGAGCACAGATACTTGACGCAGCAAAGACATTGGCCCTTGCGGATCCACAAGATCCAGATTCAAATAATATGTTCTATGCAGTAAAATTCTACGATAATCTTAAGGAAGAAGGATATACGGTAAGCGTAGCAACAGTAACAGGATCAGAGGTAGAGGGATTTAATGCTGACCGCGAAGTGGCTAGACAATTAGACATGGTACTTGCACGAAATAAATGCGATTCATGCATACTTGTGACAGACGGGGCAAGTGACCAAAGAATCATACCAATCATACAATCAAAGATAAAAATAAGCAGCGTGCAGGTAGTTACATTAAAACAAGCTGAAAATCTTGAAAATACCTACTTTACAATAATAGAGAAACTCAAGGAGCCACATTATTCAAGGATATTTTTTGGGCTTCCTGCAGTGCTTCTTCTTCTATTTGCAATAAGCTACTTCCTTGGAGCCGGATGGATACCTCCAGTGGGTTTGATAGGAATATATCTTCTAATAAAGGGATTTGGACTTGAAGATATGTTTATAAATTCATTTAAGAATCTAGGTTTTAGCGTTGATAGAATAAGTTTCGCGTTTTATTTGAGTTCAATTCTGTTTATAATTGCAGGATTTTTAATAAGCTATGAAAATTACTTGTCAGAATTTGGAGCTACGGGAAACCAGGGCATTTCAATTGCAAGCGCTGTAGAAGGGTTTCTTATTGCATTGCCAATAGCGTTAATATTGTATTTGATAGGCAGGATTATAGATGTAAAAGCATCTAGACATTTTTTTAGGACATTCAAATATGGCATATATATGGGTTCTTCTATAATATTATGGGCGCTACTGTATTCATTCACTGAATGGCTGAACGGCCAGATATATTTCGGCCAGTTACTTGAATACGTGATTTTTGCAATTATAGTTGGAGTAGCCGTATCATACACTTCCAGATTTTTGAGACGCAAGTCACTTGCTTCAAAAAAGCTGAAAAACAAAATTGTTGTAAATGAACTTGGCGCACTTATAGGGAGAATATCTAGAGTAGATGCGC
>JAJZOS010000051.1 GCA_021851985.1 Microcaldota archaeon
GGGTCTAAGTATCCAAAAAAGAGCGGAATATATGCATAAGCTCGCAGCCGTTTTAAGGAACAAAAAAGAGGAGTATGGGATGTTGATAACAAAAGAAATGGGAAAAGTGTTACCCCAGTCAATTGCGGAGATAGAGAAGTGTGCACTGACCGCAGATTTATTTGCAGATGTTTCTAGTGAGTGGTTGAAGGATGAAACAGTAAATATTGAAGGAAAACGCGCCATAATAACATTTGAGCCGGTAGGAGAGGTATTAGCGATAATGCCGTGGAATTTCCCATTCTGGCAAGCGCTTCGTTGTGCTATACCTGCCATGATGGCTGGAAACGTAGTTGTATTGAGGCATTCAAATCTGGTGCCGATGTGTGCATTGGCTATAGAAGAGGTCTTTAAACTGGCAGGCTTCCCCCAAAACGTTTTTAAGACAGTAGTAACTGATCATGCCACAGTCGACGAGCTAATACGAAATAAGTCTGTAACGGCAGTATCCGTCACTGGCAGTGTTGAAACTGGAAGGACCGTTGCAAGGATCGCAGGGGGAAGTCTGAAAAAGGTAGTTTTAGAACTAGGGGGTTCTGATCCGTTCATAGTATTAAATGATGCTGATATAAATTTCGCGTGCAAAAATGCCGTCGATGCCAGATTAATCAGCAATGGACAGAGTTGTATATGCGCAAAGCGGTTTATTGTAACAAAAAATATTGCAACTGAATTTACCCAAAAATTGGTGGATATGACCAAATCCCTGACAGTTGGAAACCCTGCCGATAACTCTACAGTAGTCGGGCCTTTGGCAAGTAAACAGCAATTGCTTACTATAACAAAACAAGTCAATGACGCAAAGCGAAAAGGCGCCAAAGTCCTGTGCGGAGGAAAGTCAATCGAAAGCCCCGGATTTTTCTTTGAGCCTACAGTCATAACCGGGATAAAGAATGGAATGTCAGTAGCACATCAAGAAATATTCGGGCCGGTCTCAGTTATACTTATTGCAGAAGATGAAAAGGATGCCATCTCTATAGCTAATAACTCAGATTTCGGTCTCGGTGCAAGTGTCTGGACAAAAGATATCGCTAATGGCGAGAAAATTGCCAGGCGCATGGATAGCGGACTAGTTTATGTAAATGAGATAGTCAAATCTGATCCAAGACTTCCTTTTGGAGGAATTAAAATAAGTGGGATTGGCAGGGAGCTCTCTCGTTATGGGCTCCTAGAATTTGTAAATATAAAATCTATAGTAACCCCTGCATAGGCAAAGTATCCCGAATATTACTTATAGAACTCTGGTTGGTGGAATACTTTCAGTTATTTTCTATCCAGATCTTCATTGCTCTTTTCTCTAAATCTTTAAATAAAACTGCAGGGTTTAATGCTAGCTCAGGAGGAATGACCCCTGTCTTGGTAATTTCCCCTTTATCAATCAGCTGTGCTACAACGGAAGGCGCCACGCCAGTATTCCATGAGCCGGCAGGAATATTCCATTTTTCATTCGTAAAACTCTGACAATACGCAGTGATTTTTTTGGGCTTGCCTTTGGAAGTTCCGGTCACCTGGACTCTTAGAAATTCTATATCATTTATTTTTGTATTGGACATCGGTATAAATTTCTCCGTCATCTTTACTATTAAATCTCTTGGTGATACCAAATTGCCATTCGGTAATTTAACCACCTCACTCGAGTTAAATCCGATATTCATCAGTAACTTTATTTGATTAACAAGAGAGACGTCGAAACCACCTCTAAACCAACAGTTTTCTGTTGTGGGGAATGAGGTCGGCAATGTTGCAGCTTCAGAATGCAGCGTGAAGAAGCAGTTTGCATTTCCAAGTGGTTTCGGAAACTCCTTTTCCTCGTAACCGCTAATAGGCTCAGTTTCTACATACTTACCATTTTTAAATATTATCGGTTTATCGCCAAATTCTTCGAAAAGCGTAAGTATACTGTAGGGAAGAACCAATGAGGTACTATATTCTGTATAGTCTTTGTCTGCAAAGCTTATATCAATAGTATTTATTTTATCCAGTCTACTTGCGGCGCCGGCCGTGAGCACGTTGGTTATCCCTGGGGAAGAACCCATTCCTGGAATTGCCAATATACCCTTCTCCTTGAAATCTTTATCAAATGCCAGTTGTTTTTTGGTAGTATGAAACATGCCACCCAAGTCTAGATAATTTACACCTGCTTCTAGGCATGCAGACATTACATCTAGATTGAAATAATAATTTACGGCGTTTATCAGAACGGTCGCTTTAGAATCTTTTAATACTTTTACCAGTTCAGCTCTATCTTTAACATTTATAGCTAAAGTCTTAACCTTACGTTTTGGGTACCTATCAGCAAGCCGATCCGCGCGTCCCAGCTCTCTATCCGCAAAAATTAGTTCTCCACGGTAAGTTTCCAGCAGGTCCGTGCCTATAACAGCACCCATCTCCCCACAGCCCAGTAAAAATATGCCCGTATAAGCACCTCAGATTAGTAGATGCATCTATTTTATTTAAAGACCCTCACAATTTCAGGTTTAGCTCTTCGCCCATAACGTCGGCGGCCGTCGTTAGTAGACTCGGCACTTGATTTATTTCTAGGCTCATCTTGGTCACGGCAGGGATGTCTACGTTTTTATCAGGTATTTTATCTAGTACCGGTGTCTGTGCTGGTTTCTGGACCTCGGACCCTTTTTTGTTTTCTAGGCTTACTGGAAGCGCTATTTTAGAAACAGTAAGTACGGTCTTTCTATGGATTGGCTGCTCTTTTGCAGATATCTCACCGGCAACTTTCTCTAGTATCGACAGTGCTTCGTTGATATGTGTTTCTTCGACTATTAGCGCCGGCCTGAACCTTATTCCACTCGAACCGGTTCTTAAAATAAGAAGCTTGTTATTATATGCCCTATCATAAAATTCTTCCCTCAATGCTGGACTTGGCAAATCGAATGCGCACATGAGTCCCTTGCCGCGAGAATTACTTATAAGATCTGGGAATTTATCTTGTAGCTCAACAAGTCCTTTCAAGAATATCTTTCCCATTTTTGCCGCATTGTCAACAAGTTTATCCTCTTCAATTATCTCTAAATAACGTGTTGCCCTCACCATATCAGTTAGATTTCCACCCCATGTAGAATCAATTCTGTTCGGGACTCTAAAAACATGATCACGTATGTCTTCTAGTTTCGGTCCGGCCATTATTCCGCACACCTGCATCTTCTTTCCAAATGCCAAAATGTCAGGTTTGACGTCAAAATGCTGGTGCGCCCACCATTTACCAGTTATACCGACCCCGCTCTGTACCTCGTCAACTACGAAAAGCATGTCATTCTCCGCGGTTATCTTCCTGATTGCCTGAAAATACTCTTTTCTGAACTGATGGTCCCCCCCTTCCCCTTGGATAGGTTCCATTATAAATGCTGCAATATGGTCGCCCTGCTCAGCAATCGCCTTCTGGATTTCATCGAGGCTTTTTTGTTCTAGCTCCTGAACCTTCTTTAGATTCTCATCGTTTAAAGGGAAGGTAATCTTTGGATTTGTAACTCTCGGCCAGTTAAATCGTGGAAAGTACTGCACTTTCTTTATGCTAGAGGTGTTTGTTAGCGCCAGAGTATACCCAGACCTTCCGTGAAACGCCTCATTTAGATGTATGACCTTTTGCCCACGCACATCCTGTATGCCCTTGCTGAAGTTTTTCTTGATTTTCCAGTCAAATGCGGTTTTTAGTGCGTTTTCCACCGCAAGTGCGCCCCCTTCTATAAAAAAGAAATACTTCATATAAGAAGGAGTGGCTATCTTTGACAGAGTATCTACAAATTCAGCCATTTCGGTAGTGAGCACATCACTGTTAGTCGGTTTATTGATGGCCACGCGGTACAGTTTTTTTAAGAAATTTGGCTCAAACATCTTCTGATGGTTCATTCCTATAGCGGAGGAGGCGAAAAAACCAAAGAAATCGAGGTATTTTTTGCCCGTTTTGGAATCGTATAAGTACATACCCTTGCTTTTTTCAAGGTCTAGGACAAAGTCAAAAACATCATTAACCATCCGCTTGTGTATCACTGCATGAACATCTTCAGGAGCTATCATATAATCCTCTAACGTTTTTCCGGTACGTTACTATATGGAGAGAGTTCATATATATGCAATCTGGTCGTATATATAATTTTTGCATCGGTGTAAAATTATCAGGTAATCTTTATGAGTATCCAGACTAGTATTATGTGTATCTAGTACTCTATTCATAGTAGAAACGTTTTTTAGCCTCCACAAGGGTATAAATACAGTTTTTGTTCGCCACTCGCTAAAAACCTACCGTAGGAGCCGTTAATGCTCTTTGTTTGCCAATAAGCCGATATGACACACATGCTTTCGCATCATATTGATCTTAATTTGTCCTTATCTTAAAGGTTAAGCTGGCACTTCATCGAATGTATATAACCTATTACTCGATATAAAAGATATGGACTTCAAAGACCTACACTTTGCGGGCGCTCCAAAGATTACTATAGACCCGCCGGGGCCAAAAGCGAAGAAAATATTGGATTTACAGGCAAACGCCGAGGGAAACGCGATTTATTATCCAAAGATTCTACCGTTTGTGCCTGATGAAGGCAAGGGTGCAACAATAAAAGATGTCGATGGAAATATCTTCCTAGATTTTTATGCTGGCGTATCAGTTCTCAATTTTGGTCATTCAAATCCGTATATATTGGAAAGTGCATTAAGTCAGTTAAAGAAACTGGCGCATACTCTTGATTTTCCCACGACGGCAAGAATAGAATTGGTTAAAAGATTGTTGGCCATGGCGCCAGGAAACCTTAAAGCCGATTCAAGAGTAGTTTTCGGCGGTCCAACCGGTTCTGATGCCGTGGAATCTGCGATAAAACTAGCCAAGTTTAATACCAAACGACACTCAATAATAGCTTTTCAGGGATCATACCATGGGCAAACTACTATGGCCCTTGCTGCGACTGCAGAAAAGAAGTACCGGGAGAATTATTCACCTCTAGGTCCTGAGGTTCATTTTGCCCCATATCCAAATGCTTATAGAAACCCATTTAATATCGACGACCCTAAAGAGTGCGCGCAGCTCTGTGTTGGTTATCTAGAAAATATGATTGAGAGTGGGGAATCTGGCATTTTGCAGCCTGCGGCAGTAATAATGGAGCCGATACAAGGGGAAGGGGGCATCATAATTCCTCCAGATAATTTTATGAGGGACGTAGAAAGAATATGCCGAAAGAACAACGTAATCCTTATAGCGGATGAGGTGCAGAGTGCATTTGGCAGAGCAGGAAAATGGTTTGCATCGGAGTATTCTGGCGCAAATCCAGACATAATAACGATGGCTAAATCAATTGGCGGAATAGGGCTACCGCTCTCTGGCATCTTATACAGACGGGACTTAGATAACTGGAAGCCCGGGGCCCACTTGGGAACTTTCCGCGGAGATGTGGTTGCAATGGCAGCCGGCGTAGCGGCGATAGACTTTGCAAGGGATAATGACCTTCTATCGCACGTCAATAAAATAGGCGATGAAGCACTGGCGCGTTTGAAGGATTTCGCTAAAGATCACAAAAGTATCGGAGATGTCAGAGGCAGAGGACTGTTCATAGGGGTTGAATTCGTAAAAGACAGAAAAACTAAGGTGCATTGGAAAGAGATCTGTGACAGGATACAAATCGAATCCTTCAAAAAAGGTCTTTTGATTTGGAGAGCTGGTGCAAATGGCAATATAATAAGGATTATGCCACCATTAACGATTACTGGTGAATTGATGACTAAGGGGCTCGAGATATTCGAGAAAGAAGTAAAATCCGCCGAGATTAGTCTTAGTTAGTAATCTTGTGCAGTTCTTTCCAGCAACAGCATTCTTCTAAGCGGCAATTCGGGCATGTTTTAGGAGATCCGCTTTTTCTACACTCTTCTGGGGCGCATCCACAATCAGCACAGATTATTTGCATATGCTTTTATGGACTTATTTTATAATAAAGTTATTTTAGCGCCAAAGAAACTTTTAAATACAAAAAGCTGATTCATAGAATATGGATTTGACTGTACAGACAAAGGATTTTCCGGATACGTTTTATGCA
>JAJZOS010000052.1 GCA_021851985.1 Microcaldota archaeon
GGAGACTATGGGTTCATGCTGAAAACCCGTTTTTCCGACAATAAGAAGCCGGATGAAGTAGAGAGATACCTCATGAAGAACGTAGACCCGAAATTCGGGGCAATGGTAAGCTATTACAGGTTGAATAAGGTTGCAGAGAGGAACTCAAAAACTAACGAGGTAATGAAATGAACGCCATATCAAGGAAAGTACTGCAATACAAAAGGGCGATGAGAGAGAAGAAGCTTGCCAACGATCCCAACAACAAACGCGAGATAATAGTGATAAAGGACAGCCCGTATTCATGGCACATGGAATGGCTCGACGAATATCAAGATTGCATTGCCAATAGACCAGATAAAACGTGAATGCCGTATACGTGCAAAGCAGGTAGATAAAGTTTATATATCTATTTAGGCAATATAGCTTTGGAAGAGTCATATTTATAAGGTGCAATCGATGTATTTTTCAGGTATTAAAAGAGTCTGGTGCTCTGCGCACGAGTGCGTACAGCATGGCGAATTACACTCATTAATTACTGCTGAAACTTTACTTGAATAAACACCCTATCGGTATGCCTGTTCCTGAAGAAGTCAATAGGAGTGATTTATCATGGCTAAAACATACATAGATATAGTAAAATATATGATTGAAGCAAAATTCAACATATCCGGATCAGTAGAGAAACCGGACATAATAGGTGCAATATTTGGTCAGACTGAGGGCCTTTTGGGCAGCGATCTTGACTTAAGGGAATTGCAAAAAAATGGCAAGATAGGAAGGATAGAGATAGACAGCGGATCGCAGGGCAACAAGACTTATGGAAAGCTGTTGCTTCCTTCATCTTTGGGCAGGGTAGAGACATGTATACTGGCTGCAGCGATAGAATCGGTAGACAGGGTAGGCCCATTTGAAACAAATTTTAAGATAGAAAAGATAGAGGATACCAGGAACGAAAAGCGTACCCACGTTATAAACAGGGCAAAGGAGCTTGTCAAGAACCTGATGGAAAACGTAATACCCGACAGCAGGGAGATAAGCGACCTGGTCGAATCCGAAGTCAAATCTAGCACTGTAGTTTTCTATGGTGCAGACAACCTCCCAGCTGGCCCGGATATAAATAAAAATGAGGATCTTATAATCGTGGAAGGCAGGGCGGACGTAGTCAATCTGCTTAGGAGCGATATAGCGAACTGCATAGCAATTGGCGGCGCTACAGGCAATATACCAAAGACCATACTCAACCTATGCTCACAGAAGGAGGTCACATTATTCCTTGATGGCGATCATGGAGGCGATATGATCCTCAAAGGCATAACGAACATGGCGGAAGTCGATTATGTGGCTAGGGCCCCAGATGGGAAAGAGGTCGAAGAGCTGACCAGGAAGGAGATTATAAAGGCGTTAAGGTCGAGGGTGCCCATAGATCAGGTGCTTTCAGGGCAGAAATACAACTCCAGGCAGAATAACCATACAACAGTGCAGCAGCCTAGCATTGAGCAGACGGATACCCATAAAGATTATCGGGAATCCCAAAACATTGATAGGGGAGAGAGGGAAAAACAAGCCTCCTCATATCAGCAAAGGAACCCAAGGCAAAGGCAGAGAAGATACGAAAGCGAGAGGACAGATATGCCAAGCCCCTCTGAGATATCCAGTAGGATGTATGGCAGGCAACGCGAAGAGTACAAAGAGCAAAAGATTGAGGCACCGCAGGAGCAAACTACCCGCCAGTATGAGTCTAAGCCTAATATCCCGCACATAAGCTCCGATTCGGAAGAGCCTGCGAACATAGACAAGATAGAATTTTCAGAGGTTAAGCATATGCCTTCGCCGTCTGAGAAGTATACATTGGCATTAACGGAGCTCAAGAACACGCTAAGAGGAAGGCTTTTCTCAGAGGATGGGAAGGTGATATCCGAAATTCCCATAAGGGAGTTGATATTGACGATACAGGACCATAAGGATATAAAGTCCATAGTGTTCGACGGCATAATAACGCAGCGCCTTGTAGAATTGGCGTACAAGCAGGGCGTGAGGGAAATATACGGCATCCGTGCAAGCCAACTGACAAAGAGATACGATGACATGCTGCTTTATGCCGGTGAATCTGGAGTAGTATGAAGTTGAATGCCCTATATATAGGGCGCTTTTTTTATTAGGCTTATTGCCTATTTGCGATAGCTTTAAATATTAATAGTTTAAAAATAAACTAGTTTTATTTTAAACTATAACACTATCATGGTTCTCAAATGACAAAATCAGGGGCTATTGCAAAGAATATTGAACCTGCTGGGTGGCATCCTTACATGGATAAGGAGCTGAAGCACATAATCCTAAAGGCTATAATACTGAATAAGATAAAACGGGGCAATGTCTATTCCTATTCGCTGATAAAAGAGATATCAAAGCTCAATAACCTGAAGGTTTTCTCGAAGGATATCAAAAACGACGTTTATAATGTAATATCGGCACTTGAGAAATCAGGATACATAAAAATTACAGCCAGGGTAGAAAATGGAAGGTTAAAAAAGTATTTTACGCTTACAAAAAAAGGCGATACTGCACTGACAGATATCAAAAAGGGCTTCGACAATGCAGTGAAAAGCCTGAAAAAGGCAATAAGGTGAATGCTTGGAAGACATAATAAAAGTCAACAACATAATCAAGAAGTTTGGCAATTTTACAGCTGTAGACGGCATAACCTTCAGCGTAAAGAAGGGAGAGATATTCGGCATATTGGGGCCGAACGGCGCTGGAAAAACAACCGCCATAAACATGATACTCGGAATTCTTAGGGTAACAAGCGGAAGCATATTGATTGATGGCATGGATAACATAAAGCATGCAACTGAAATAAAAAATATGATAGGCTTCATGACACAGGAGACTGTAGTAGATGCAGAGCTTACAGCATATAAAAATTTAGAGATCTTTGCAGATTTATACCATATAAAGGACGTGGACAGCAGGGTGATGGAATCGCTCCGCGATGGAGGGCTTACAGATTTCGCCAATTCAAAAGCTGGCTCCTTTTCAGGAGGCATGCAGCGCAGGCTGAATCTTGTGAAGTCTATGATACACCAGCCAAAGATACTCATACTTGATGAGCCCACAACAGGGCTGGATGTTCAGAACAGGGTTGATATGTGGAAGCGCATAAAGGCCCTTGCAAAAAACGGAGTTACTGTAATATTGACAACCCAATATCTAGAGGAAGCTGACCAGCTCTGCAACCGCATAGCCATAATAGACCATGGAAAGATAAAGGCATTGGGTACGGCATCTGAACTTAAAAAATTGGTGAGCAACGAAAGCATATTGGACATAGTGACAGATGAAAGCTCGGTGAACAAGGTTAGCGCCATACTTTCAAAGGAATTCAAACTGCAGGTAACCGAGAATATAGACCGAGTAAATGCACCAATAAAAGCTGATATCGCATTGCTTTCGAAGATAATTGCGTCGTTGACAAAAAACAAGATACAGATAATATCCATAGGCATACATCTTCCAACGTTGGATGATGTATTCATAAAATTGACAGGATCGGGGCTCAGGGATGCTTTAGGCGAACAGCAGTCAAACAGGGCAAGAATAATGAATATGGGCAGATAGTGATATGATGGGAATAGAGAATACTTTTATTGACGCGTATACAATTTTCAGGCGCGAGATGCTCGTATTCAAGAGCAACATTCGCGCCAACACCGCAAGGGCGCTGATATTTCCGTTAATAATACTGATATTTTTTGGGAATCTTGGATCTACTTCATCCAATGTGCCCATTGCAGTAGTGAATCTGGCCAATAATCCCCAGTCGTTGCAATTCATAAACACATTGGAATCGCACTCTGCGGTATCCATAAAAGCTATAACAAACGAGAATTCAGCCATGACCATGCTCGGATCAGGCAGCGTTTATGTGGTCTTAGTCATAGCTCCTGATTTTGGATCACCATCAAGCAGCGCAACAAGCATATATGAATATTACAGCAGTTCTGACATAACCGATGCAGGCTCTGCGTTAAGCTTCATACAGCTGCAGGCCTCGAATTTCGGCGCACACATAATCAGCAGGTCGTCGGTGCAGTCGCTGAGCCTTCCTTCTGCCACATCAAGCGCAGTGAAAGAGGTCTCATTGTCAGGGACTAAGGCATCGTACGAAGAATTTCTTGTTGCAGGGGTATTGGCTATGATTGTAGTCTTCGGTACGATGTTCGGCGGCGGATTTTCCGTAATAACCGACAGGCAACTGGGTACGATGAAAGCTTTCTTTATAACTCCAGTTACAAAAACTTCTATAATATTAGGCAAGATGTTTTCTGGCACGCTTCAGGCAGTGCTGTACGTAATAGTCACGCTGATAATAGCATTCATGCTTGGCTCATCTGTAGCTATGGGGATCATAGGCATAGTGTGGATATTCCTGCTGTCGTTTGTCGTCGCACTTGGATTTAGTGCACTATCAATAGCGCTGGCCGCGAACCTGAAAAAGGTGGAGTTATATGCTATAATAGCAAACGTTTTTACATTGCCGTTATGGTTCTTGAGCGGGGCATTCTTCCCTGCGTCCTCCATGCCAGCATGGATGCGCGTAATCAATGCGGTAGACCCGTTGACATATGCAGTAAATGGCATAAGATCGATAATGCTGAACGGGACATACCCATTGCCTATGATAGCATTGCAGTTTAGCGTCCTCATAGGTTTTGCTATAGTGATGTTCGTAATATGCTTGAAGTCGTTCAAAAATACTATATGATGATTAACCGGTGAAAAAATGAATACGAAAAGATTCTTAGGGATGGATAGGATTACTGCGCTTGCAGCTGTAATTTTTATGCTGATGTTTGCAAACCCGATGTATGCCCAGACATCATCTGCGGTCGGAGGAGGCAACGGCGCGCTTTCGATAACCAACCTGCAAGTTTTGCCGCAGCCTGTTGTCGCGGGCGAAAATGTGACGGTGCAGTTCCAGCTATACAATTCGTATACGCAAACTCTGAACAACGTTAACCTGTATCTGCAGGCGGAAAACCCAATAATAAACGTCACTCCATCGCATTCATTCATCACGGATACCATAGGACAGGGTATTTTCGGCGGGCTCGGATACGACGTATTTGACTACACCCTCCACATACCTAACTACCTTCCTTCTGGCGTATATACGATAGACGTAATAGCAAACTACCAGACTTCGCAAGCAGATGGTTTTGGCACGACGCAGGAAGAGCCTGCCCAGTCTGTCATGCCTATAACGATATATGTCCATGGGCTTGCCAATGTGAATTTCAATATAGTGCCTGAAGGCAGCATAAGCCCCGGAGTGCCATTCGCGGCCACTCTAGAGGCTGTCAATTCAGGAGGAGGAGCGGCCAGAAACCTGACAGTAAAACTGCTTAACGGGTCCATCATTGCAGTAGGATCCAGCACGATAAATTTCGGCAATGTAGGCCAAACGCCTTCGACATCGCAGGTCATGCTAGAAGAAAACCAAAATATATCGCGCGGTACGAACTACCTGAACCTAAACGAGCATTATTCGACGGGT
Organism: Microcaldota archaeon; assembly: GCA_021851985.1. The sequence goes on from JAJZOS010000052.1 coordinate 5,537, forward strand.
TATGGGATGGATTATAGTTCAAATATCCCAGTGCCGATAGATGTAATTCTTAACAAGCCCAATATAATCGTCAGTGCGGTAAGCGCAATGCCACAAACCCTGACACCCGGGTCAAACCAGACACTGGAGCTTCAGGTGCAGAATACAGGCACAGGCACTGCGAAAAACGTGCAAATCAGTTTCATAAAGAACAGTTTCATAGCCCCAGAAGGCTCTACCTCCTCGCTCTTCTTCGGCACGCTCGCACCAGGACAATCAATGTCTGCAAGCCTGCTTGTACAGGCATATGAGAATATGACTTCAAGCGGTAATGAAAACCTGTCAGCAGATGTGAGCTACAATTATTCAAATGGCATGAATCGAACATTGTCCGTTGAATACATCCCGCTGCACGTATCAGGAAGTGCAGTGTTCAACGTTACAGCAGTATACTCAAAAGCTGCTCCCGGCGCAACATATGTTCCATTGAAGTTTACTGTAAAGAACGTAGGAAATGAACCAGCTA
>JAJZOS010000053.1 GCA_021851985.1 Microcaldota archaeon
CGTCTGCGCCGAACATAGAAAAGGAGATTTTAGCGCTTAAAGAGGATTTGGATGACGATGCGCTGGTAAAGCAAATGCTGCTTTCGCCAAGGCTGATCGTTTATAAAAAGATTGCCAGCGCAGTTAAAGCAGATAGGAAATTCATTGCGAATATGCTTCTCCAAAAATTCACTGAAATGAAAAGGCAGGGCATAGATGCCGATTCGATAGATACAGGCTTAATCGAATCTGCATTCATTCAGTTCGCCGATGGTAGATTGACAAAGCAGGGAGTTGAGGAGGTAATAAGGCGGCTTGCGTTGAATGGAGGAACCGTTGATGAAATAATAAAGGCTAATAAGCTTGAAAGGATTTCTGGCAAAGCGCTGGCATCATTGATAGATAAGATTGCTGCCGGAGAAAACTTGGAAAAAGCGCAGCTGATAAAAAAGATAATGAACGAATACAGGCTGAATATAGACGGGACAGAGCTTAATGGGCTGCTGGGAAGATGATGTTATAGGAAAATCCCCTTGTCCTTTCTAACAAGTATGTCATCCTCTAGCCTTACACCGCCGAATCCATTTATGTATATGCCGGGCTCATCGCTCATGACCATCCCCTCCTTTATCCGCTTATGGACAAGTGAAAGCGCGACATTGTCGTGCACGTCAAGGCCTATCCCGTGGCCCAGCGCGTGTATGAATTTTCCTTTGTATATGCCATTTCTTGCGCTGCCTATATATTTAGCGACCGCTTTATGGACGTCCATGCCGTCCACTTGGGGCTTTACCATTTCCAAACCAAGAGCCTGCGCCTTTTGTACGGTTTCATACATGTTCGACATCCTTTTGCACTTCAGGCTTTTTCTGTCTGGCTTGTAGATGAATGTACGTGTAATGTCTGCGCAATAGCCATGGTATTTTGCCCCGACATCCAATATTATAAAATTGTTTGGCTTCAATTTTGTATCGTCAGGCAGGTGGTGCGGCAATGCAGTATTCGGGCCAAATGAAACAATGCTATCGAAAGCAGCCTTTTCCGCACCATGTTTCATCATCAAATAGTCGAATTTTGCAGCAATCTGCTTTTCAGTTATGCCATTCGCAAAATCAGATTCTATTGCTTCGAGTGCTGTTTTGGTTATCTTTACCGCTTTTTTAATATTTTCTATTTCATCGGCGCCCTTTATTTCCCTTGCTGCATCAAATGCCTTCCCTGCGTCTACGATCTTCTTTGGATTTGCGGCCTTTTTAATGAACTTATAGTATGCGTAAGGTAAAAATTCCTCGTTTATCGCTACAGTCTTTCCTTCAGAGTATTGCCTCATTATTTTGGATATATCTGCCCTGCTATTGAACTGTATGACCTCCATGCCTTTGGGCTTCTGTTTTACTGCCAATTCATATTCTAATATGCTTGTCAGCAAGACCAGTTTCTTTCTGGTCGCAATTATGAAAGACATTTCGAATACTCCGCTTGGGAAACCGCTTAGGTAGAGGAAATTGCTGTCCATCTGTGAGGGATTCATTATTATTGCAGTGTCGAAATCGGCATTTTCAAATACTTTTTTTAGCCTTAATGGAATGTTTTGCATCATCTTATCAGATTAATTTAGTTAAAAAAGGGATAAATATCTGCCCTAATAATGTAATATGATTGCTATGGACAGGGCAGGCATGATAAACGAATTATCTGGCATTACGCCCATGGTCAAAAGGTCGACCATAGTATACCAGCATATGCGCGACCCGGCTCTGCTCAGATATTATTACAAGGTAAAGGCATTGCCCGTAATAAATCAGCTTGGGATGTCAGGCTCCTCACCAACAGATATTTTCATAGGCAGATACGGGTATCCAAAAGTATTTATAGGCCCATTAGTCCCGCCTGAATTCGGCGATACGTCAATGCTTAACAAGCCCGAAGGATGGTGGCACACCCCTATAGAGAGCATAGTAAAGATGCGTTCTACGCTTGTCAGGGGCATGCATCTGACTAAAGTTGATAACGTCGAAAATGGAAGGATAGAGGAGCAAATACGCGACCTTGCATTGGCAGAACGGCCTGCCAATACCGAAATGCAGTTTTCCAAAAAGCCATACGTTAAGCTGGACTTTAATGATGAGGTGCAGCCATTCGGCCCCAGTGCGCAGCTCAGGAGTTTTGACGTATACAACGCCAAAGCTGATGCAAAAATAGAGAGCTTATATTTTGATACGGATGCAACAGCGACTGAAGCAATAATAGAATTATACCGCAGAGGGATACCTGTATCTCAGATACAAAAAAGTTTTTCTGCCGGGATATTCGGGCTCAAGAAACGAAGAAAGTTCGTGCCCACCAGGTGGAGCATAACGGCAGTAGACGATTCGCTGTCCAAGAATAAAAGGGAAATGATAAAGGAGAATAATGTTGTAGACGCCATATATGCGTATTATAACGTTTCATTGGATAACAGATGGCTCATATTCTTTATCCCTGGAAATTGGGAATACGAATCATTGGAAACATGGTATCCCAAAACCGTTTGGAATATGAACGGCAATGACGTTTCCATATACTCCTCATATGAAGGATACAAGGGGAGAAGCACCTACGCCGAAATTGGCGGATGCTATTATGCAGCAAGGCTGGCAGTTACTGAAAAATTGGACATGCTTAAAAAACAGGCAACAGTATTGATATTGAGGGAGGTTCACGATGGATATATAATGCCGGTAGGGGTATGGAATGTAAGGGAGCATGTGCGTGAGACGCTTAGCATGAAACCGGAAATACTGCACACTACAGGCGAGATGATAGGCTACATCAAAAGTAGGCTTTCAATACCTGTCGGCAATTACATAGCAAACAGCACTATTTTGAAGAATATATTAATGCAGAAAAAGCTTAGCAATTATGTCTGACGCTTTTCTCTCAAAAATTTATAGATTAAAATTATTTGCAGTTCTGAGCCCCCTCTCTATCCTATGCCTTCGCTGCCGAATTTTAGCTTGGTTTGTAAGCCAGATGGCCCTGCTGGAAACGATGGTTGATTTTCTGCTCAATTTATTAATACTAACTTTATAAAATATGTAATAGGATTAAAAGGATATCGTTAAATTGGTAATTTAATGGCAACACAGAAACTAGAAAACCATGTGGTGGTCTGCGGATACGGAGTTGTAGGGCAGAAAGTGGTTGAGGCACTGGAAGACCACGGAGTGCAGTTTATAATTATAGAGTACAGCCCAAGCGTCGTAGACACCATAAAGGAGTTAAATTACAACGTAATATTAGGCGATGCCACTTCTTCAAAAACTTTACGTGCGGCAGGGATAACTAGTGCAAAAGCCATAGCAGTAGTAATGGATAATGACGCAAAGAACATATTCACGGTGCTTACTGCAAGGGACCTAAATAAAAGCCTGTTCATTGCGACTAGAGCAAACGACGAAAGGATAAGGGAGAAATTCGTAGAAGCAGGAGCAGATTACATCGTTACGCCGCAAAAGAGTGCTAGCGATGAAATAATAGGAGAATTGAAGAAGAAGCAGTGATCAGTTGGGGATAGATCCTAAAAAATTTGTAGAGAAAATACCAATAAAGTACATAGCGTTCGTAATTGTAGTGGTCGTTGTATTTGCACTCGCAACAACTTATTTCGTGGACCTCATTACAAAGAATTTATATGATGCTGGATACTTCACAGTAAGCGTGCTTTTTGATACCATAGGAGTAAACACAGCTCCTGCGATAATACATTACATTCCCATCTTCAGCGCAGATTTTTGGCCGCTGTTTTCCATCCTGATAATGGACGGGATAATAAAGATAGTGGCGATAGGTTTCCTCTTGGCGGGGATAATAGATTTAATAACAAACATAAAGCTGCGCGAAAGGCTGAGTCATTTAAGGATGCGACGGGGGCAGAAAGGGATAATTGTATGCGGATACAGCATGCTTGCAGAGAGGCTTTGCATGGACCTTTCCTCAAAGAACATGAACTTCATAGTTGTAGATAACAGCTCTGCGAAAATAGACCAGGCATCAAGCCTGAACTACAGGACGATATTTGGAAATTTCACCAGTGAGAGCGTGCTCTCAGAAGCAGGCATATCGAGCGCGCGTGCAATTATATTCAGCACGGAAAGCGATTTCGAGAACCTTTTAGGCATAATAACTGCAAGGCACGCTAATCAGGATATACTTATAATAGCTAGGGCAAAGGATGAACTTGCAGTGCCAAAAATGCATAGGGCTGGCGCATCGCTGTGCATAGTGCCTGAGATACTTGCAGGGCTTGAATTGGGCAACAGCATAAAAAAAATATTTAAGGGTAATTGAATATGGCTGGACAAAAACAATATTTGCTCATCTATGCATCTGCATTGTTGCTCCTCATATCAGTAATTCTCACATTGAAGGCAGGGGTTGGCTTTAATGTAGCTATAGTGTGGAACTTCCTCGCCGCATTAGACATAATGTATTACTCCTTACCTTTTGCAATTTCCAAAACACCGCTCATATTTGCTGCAAATCTGCTAGACGTTTTCGTATTTGCACTGCTGACGGTTTGGCTTGCATCCCTGTTCTTTGACTTCTTCAGAAGCGTAAGGATACGCGATAGGATAATCCTGAACAGGATAAAGAGGCTGCACAACCACATGGTAATAGCGCCTTTCAACGGATTTTCTGAAACGCTGATTGAGGGCTTGGACAAAGACCGCATACCTTATGTAGTTATAGTAGATAATGAAAAGGAGGCAGACCTCCTTTATAGCAAAGGCAAGCTTCCGATAGTCGGAGATCCAACGCAGATAGACGTACTGCGAAATGCAGGTGCAAAATGGGCATCGCATCTGATAACATGCAGCTCTGACGATGTGCAAAACATACTGATATCAATATCGGCAAAATCCATAAACGATAGTTTGAAGGTGATATCAAGAATAGCACAGCAGGAAAACCTGCAGAGGATAGGCCATGCTGGAATCTACAAGATAGTCATGCCCGAGATCATTGCAGGGGAGGACATAGGCAACGAGATATTAAGGAGAGTGCTTTAGTTCTTTTGACATGCCACAGATGATGTTTTGCAATGCTCATGGCTTGCTCGGTTTGTTTGGAGGGTTTGGCTGGTTTGGTTTGCTTGATGGGTTTGATTTTTTTTGCGCTTTCTTTTGCTTTTCTTCTTGCATTCTTCTCTCTTCGTCTGCATTTTCCTGCTTTTCATGCTCTATCTTTTCCAGCTGTTTTTTGTACTTATCTATGTAATACTCTTTTGCTTTTAGATCAGCCTCAGCATTGCGCTTTTCCTGAAAATCTTTTTTGAATTGGTCGTTAGTCATCTTCGGCTGGCGGGGCGTTTTGTTTGAGCTGGTTTGTTGGTTTGTTTGTGGATTATTAGTTTGGGGATTTATTTCAGGATGGAATTGGTATCTAATAGCCTTGGCGCGCCTATCTATAATTGCAGCCGCTTTCAGCCCTATTTCGTCCTTAGTTTTCTTTTCCTCGCTGGATATTGATTTGTTTGTCTCTTTTTCCTCTAGGCGCTCATACTTCTTTTGCTTCCTTTTTGATAGCATTGCAATGCCTAAAGCTTCCTTCTCACTGTCGACCCTAGTAGTGGTGTCTCTTATCAGATGCGCCTTATTAAGCCTATCATTTAGTTTATTTATCTGCGATTCGTCCATGTTATTTATCCTCTTTTCATAATGGCTCCCCAAAATTGAAGGATTCTTTTGCTTGTCTTTTTGATCGAAGATAGGTGCCTTATTGTAATTCCAGCGGTCTATGGCGTTAATCTTGAGCATCTGCGTCCATGTCATATTTTTGTAGTAGTCTTCAGCCTGGCTTTTTATCAGGTTTACCTCGGCTTCTTTCTTGCTTCTTTTAACCTCTTTTTCGGCTTTTTGAATGTCGTTATACTCGCTTTTTAATTTTTTGTATTCGTTTTTGAACGCGGTTCTAGCCTCTTTCTTGCTGGGCATCGAT
>JAJZOS010000054.1 GCA_021851985.1 Microcaldota archaeon
CGATTCAATAGGGCGTGCATGGCAATGCGCTACAATACAATTGGATTACCAGTTGCCATTGAACTTTGGCCTTGAATATACCGGTGAAGACGGCAAGCAATATACTCCTGTAATAATACATAGGGCAATACTGGGCAGCTTGGAAAGGTTCACTGGCGTGCTCGTAGAGCACTACGGCGGCAAGTTCCCCGCATGGCTCTCGCCGATACACGTGCGTGTCATATCGATATCAGAAGCGTCAAATGATTACGCCTCAAATGTGTACTCCAAACTTAAGTTGGCGCACATAAGGGCAGAATTGGACATATCTGACAAGACCCTTGATTACAAGATACGCGATGTCCAGATGCAAAAGATTCCGTACGCTGTGATAGTTGGTAAAAAGGAGAAGGAAAAAGGTTCAGTGTCGATAAGGGTCAGGGATGGCATGCAAATCCAAAACGAAAACATAGAAAATTTTGTAGCCGCGCTCAAAAAGAAAATAGACACAAGGGATCCAGACCTTGAATTCAAAAAATGACTCAATGCTTCTTCCTGCTCCAGAGCCCTCTCGGGTCCCTAAGGTCTATGAAGAACTTGTGCCTGTAGAGCTTCTTTCCTCTTCGCATCCCGTAAAGCTCGTATGATTTTTTAGGCTTAAGGTTCTCTTTGCTGTCGAAGAATGCCGATACTGCGGCCTTGTCGCTAGCATATATGTCGCACCCGTCGGGCATGTCGTCTATCTTCGATACGAATCCCTTTCTTGAGTCGATGAACTTCAGCAGCTTTGTGACGAAATTTTCCACATCTGCGCTCCTGCCCCGCAGCTGCACTACGGCTTCATAATATCCAGCTTTCATCCTGTAGCACTTCGGGCAGTAACCCATCTCTATCTTTATGTGCAGTTTTTTAATGAACGAGAGCTTATTGCCTTCTATATCCGTCTTAAAGAGTATGTCGGCCGTGCCTTTGGCTTCGTCGTATTCGAGCATCTTCAGCCTGAACTCCTTTGCATGCATCTCGTGCTTTATCGCACGTTCTATGGAGTCCTTGTTGAGCGGTTCGTAGTCTATTTCAGTCTTTATATCCATGCAGTTTTTGCATCTTTTTATTGACACTGTGTCTGGCATGGCCTTGCTTATCCTGTCAGCTGTGCATATCTCGCAGAATTCGCCTATGAACCCAACTTCATCGCTAGAGCGGTTGCATGTCGGGCAGAATCTTACCATTTTAACTACCCGCCTCGGAATAGTGCCTTCCGACTATCGCCCCATATGCCGGCCTTGTTATTAACACGCCCATAAGGGCGCCTATTATTGTAGACTCTGAGAAGCCTATTATATCAACCAAAGCGGTTGAGAAAAGCAGCGGCATCATGGCTATTATAAGCAGCGATGCGTCAGCCCAAACAATGTAGAATGCATTTCCAAGCAGCACTTTCGTTGCACCGCTTGTACCCTCCTTGTTCAGCACCTCGTCTGTTATTATTATCTGTGCATCAACGCCAGTCCCTACTACTGCAATCATGCCCGCAACCGCAGCTATATCTATCGTGCCTATCAGGCCTATTATCGAGATTATTATGAAAAGCTCCATGAGTGTGGTCATTATTATTGGAGCTATGAGGAATGCCTTCCTATACCTTAGCACTATGAATAAGGATACGAATACGGACGCTAATGTGAGCGCCAGCACGCTTACGTCCAATGCCCCTTTGCCCAAAGTTGGCGACATCTGCGTCGGCGTGCCTACTATGACCCCGACTGGCAGTGCCCCGCCGCTCAATATGCTTGCAATGTTCTTGGATTGGTTGTTGGCGTATACGAGCCTCTGCTGTTGCGGAAGCGTGAGCGGGGCGATGCCCGATATTTCATAGCTGTCGCCTATGCTGCCGTTCGTTATGGAAGGATTTAATAGGGGGCTTGAAAGCAGTCCTACGAGCGGCCATGTCTCCAATGTCGTATTGTTCAGCCCGTTGTTAAAATAGGTAGGTGTCATATTGGCTTTGCTTTCAAGCTTCAATGTGTAATTGCTGGATCTTATATAATCAAGCAGTGTTGGATTAATGTTTGAACTTGCCAAGACCGTCTTATAAATGCCTTTCTTTGAAGAAAGGAAGCTCTCCGCGCCCTGGATGCTCGCATTGTTGTTGTAAACCGCTATTACTGGAATTGAATTGTTATCTAGTGATAATGCATTTTTCATAGCTGCAAGCGCATCAGAAGCTGTAAGTCCGCTGGTTATGTTTCCTAATCCTGACGCATTTATGAGTATGGTTGTGTTGCTTGGCCTATCCAAGAACATATATAGCGGCATGTTAGCCTGTCCAAAAACCACTTTTGCAAAGTTTTCTGCTGCATTCTGGGTGATGAAAAAAGATACCGCCCATGAAACAGATCCATTTACGGAAGTAGGCGGCAATGCACCTATACTGCTGTGCAGTATGTCGCTTCCGTTTATCGCAACCCTCCCATTCACAATGCCGTCAAATCTGCCCTGGCTCTCTATTATTGATATGGTATCGTTTATCTCGCTAGGCGAGACGGTCGGCACCACCACATAAACTTCAGAGTTTCCTATGCCTTCTACGGTGACCTGCTTTAGCCCGAATGTGGAAACCCTCTGGTCTAATGTGGAAAGCAGCCCGCTGAATTCTGATTGGTTAAGGCTATGCTGCAGCGTCACAGGTATCTGCGTGCCGCCTATAAATTCTATGCCTAAGTGCAATCCATAATGCAGGTCTAGCGCAAGGAGGGCTATGGTTATCACTATAAGTACAAGTATGCGCCGATCAAGCAGGTAATCCTTTATCTTTGCCATTTCTTATCCCTCCTTTCCTTGTACCACAATATCATTATCGAATTGCCGAACCATGTGGTAAATACGTCTGCTATCAATCCAAATATAACTACACCTGCAATCTCGATGTAGGTCGGTATGAATACTATGTATGCAATTATAAAAAGCGTAGTGAAAGATATTATTGCTGCGCTTGTCATCGTAACACCTGTTTTCATGGTGCTGATTGCGCGCTCCGACGGCGTACCTTCAGAACGTTTCAATATCCTTATTGCTGATAGCAATTCAGTATCTATCGAATATCCGATTAGCATCAGCAGCCCGCCTATGGATGCAACGCCGAGCGGTATTCCAAAAGCACCCATAGCGCCAAGTGCAACTATTATATCGTTAGCTGCGCCGAACACGAGAGCCAATGACGGGATAGGTGTTCTGAATACGAAGAACACCGCGATTGCTACCAATATGAATGCTATTATTATGATATTGCGCACCTCTGTAAGGAAGAAAGCCCCAAGCGTCGGCGTCACGTCGTTATATGAATATGTAACAAAATTTACGTATTTGTGCATGTACGATACAACGCTGTTTTTGTAAATTGATGAGGCGTTGTCGTATGCGTTTTTGCCTGCGTTCACTATAGAAGATGCGCTGCTAGAATTATACGGGTAAGGTGCGCTTCCAAGAATGGGTTTTAGTGCAATCAGTTCGCTTGATATCAATGTATCCATGGAGCCCAATGCCTTGGTCATGTTCCTGGTTGCACCAGCCAACCCCTCCTTCGCGCTTGCGTTCGATGGATTCGTTCCAAGGTCTGCGCCGAAGACCGCAGCATTGCTCTGCGCAATAGAATAGTTGCTGTCCCATCCATATATTTGTAAAAGATACCCGTATCCTGAAGTTATGCTTGTATTGGAAGGTATGGTTACTGAAAGGCTGGTAATGCCATTTAGGGTTGAGCGCTCTATCTGTGCATGCGGAAATTTAGAATTGATCATTAAAGTGAAATTGGCAATGCTGAAATTCGAGGTCGCAGACATCTGTATCTGCGTGCCGCCAGTCAAGGACGAGTCCAATTGTATTTTAGGTATGAAATATATGCTTATCAAAAGAAGTGCGATAGGTATCAATACGAATAGCTTATAGTGCTTGCTTTCATAGAAATTTCCCAGCTGCATCAAATCAACTTAGTGCCAGACCTGCCCTTACTAAGGCAAATATATTGAATATAACAAATTATTTAATAAACATCAAAGAATGAATAAAAAATTAAAAATGAATAAAAAAGAAAAAGAAACCTTTTTCCTAATATCTACGCATATCTCTTCATCAGCTTCAGGTGCAGCGATGTGCTAAACCCATAGACTATAAAGAACAATGCAAACAGCATTAGAGCCCATCCGAAGAACTGGCTTGCCGCTATAGGCGCAGCATATAATATCACGCCCATGATAAATATATAGATGCTCCAATATATCGACTTGAATATCTGCCATCCGGAATGCTTTTCATTGTAGTGTAGGCGCCTAGAATACTCTAAGCTCGGATCTATTGTTATAACTGTTTTCTTTTCAGCCATGTTTTCACCTTATTAAGATTAATTAATGTATTAAGGTTTAAAAGGTTTTTGCATATGGTAATAAATAAATGTAAGGGCGAGCGCCTTCAGTATGGCTGCCTTTTCATTTATAAAAGTGATCCTAGGCTGCTAATGTTAACAATTTGCCTTTAGCAAATAAGAAACTAAAATGTGTAGTCCTTCTTCATGGCAAGCTCTAGCGCCCTGCCAACCACATCATCCAATGAAATGCTTTCCGATAGCCTGTCAATTAGGCTGATGCTAGTGCCAGTTGCAGGCCTTATGGAGCTTATAGAACAGACGTCCTTGTATTTTTTTATGGATATGTCGAACGTGCCAATACCTTTTGCATATTCTATTATTTCATTTTTGTCCAATCCTATGAGTGGCCTGAAGATAAATTGATCAGTGCCACTTTGAGACGATGCCATATTCTTCAGCGTTTGGGAAGCTACCTGTCCAAGGCTTTCGCCCGTCACTATTGCATCTGCGCTCTCGATCTCCGATATCCTTCCTGCGAGCTTGAAGATGAACCTCTTGAACAATACGAGCTCGAATCTGTGGGGTATGCGCATCGCGGCGCTCTGAAAAGGGTATGCAGGAACATAATATATCCTAATGCTGCTGCAGTACCTGCCCAATACTTCAATCAACTCCTTTATCTTCGAACCAGCTGCCTCTTCGTTGTCATTGAATGCATGTACGTGCAAGTATACGAGCTCCAAACCCTTCTTCATTGCAAAATAGGATGCAACAGGGGAATCTATGCCCCCGGAAAAAAGCGATATAGCACTTCCGGACGACCCGACTGGCAGCCCGCCTATTCCGATACGCTTCTCCCTTGTCATGTAAGTCCTTTCCTTCGTGATGCTTATATAAAGCTTTGAATCCGAATTCTTGTCTATCGAGAATGGCAGTGCATGCTCTCTCTTTATAAATTCTCCAACGAGCTCAGGAGACGTAAACGGAAGCTCCTTATAACTCCTATGGGCTATTATCTTCACTGTTTCTCTTTTGCTTATTATCTTTTCCGCGCTTTTGATTATGCTGTCTATGTCGCTTTTTGATATAAGGGCTGGCGCATACCACGATAGCCCAAATACGTGTGCCAGGCGCTCAAGAGATTTTTCATAGTCTCCTGTTCCTGTTGGATACAATACAAACCTGTCCCTAAGCATCTCGAATTTTTTATATTTTATGCCGTCAAGCATGTGCTTTATGTTTGCATAAAGCTTCTTAGTAAAATCAATTTTGTTATTGCCCTTTATCGCTATTTCTCCGAAATGGATCACTATGCAGTCAAATCCTCTAGAATTCATTAAACCATCAGCCAATGCGCTTGCCGCACCATATTTTAAAAGCTTTCATCATAACTAAATAAATATAAGGTTATTAGTAATAAGCAATAAAATAAAAGCAAAATAAGATCTGGTTCGTATGGGCATAATATCTAACTTCAAAAGGTTTATTGAAAATTCGCGGCATATAATGAGCATAAGCTACAAGCCTAATGCCCCTGAGTTCAACAAGAGCGCAAAAATAATAATAATAGGCATACTTATAGTCGGATTC
>JAJZOS010000055.1 GCA_021851985.1 Microcaldota archaeon
CTGGGAGGTCTGAAGATTCTTCTTCAGGCACATCCCCCTTTCCTATTACCTCTATCTTGCCGTACTTGCCCGTTGAAAGCTGCGGATTCCCCTTGAACTCGCCAACATATCCTTTTGATATCTTTACCTTGTCTCCGACATTCACAGATTCGATGTCCTTTCCCCACAGGGATAGCGTTATCGTGCCTGTATCGTCTTTGAGCACTGCACTTGCAACATTGAGCCTTTTTCCGTATTTTGTTATGACTTCTCTTGGTTCCTGCTTCTCTACAACAGTCGCTTCAAGTTCCACGTCAGAGGATCCTGCTTTAAGGTCACTTATATTCATATTATCACTGATTTCGAAATTATATGCTTCATAAACTATATTAATCTTAACCTTGGAAAAGGCACTGCCGGAGCCAGACAGGATCATGCAGTTTTATATGCATTGGAGCAAAAATCAAGCAGTTTTCTTATAGTGCCAGACACCTTGATTGAATATAACCCTATGCTTTTGCCGTCAAGCTTTTTTATGAATGAAAGGGCAAGTATTATGTCGCCTTCGTGGCCCCTGTTTACGCGCATTATGAAAACTGATTCATTGAATTGGAGCATGATTTTCGGGGAGGCAATCGAATATCCTATCTCGCCTATCTCCTTTTTTATTGCGTTGGATATTTGCAACGCATTCTTCATCGGACTTGTTGCTTCGGATGACTCTATAAGCAAATACCTGTTTTTGTACTTAGTTATCATATCTCGTCGACCTTGAGCAGTTCTATTATGCTGTTGCCTTTGGTTATGAATCTTGAAAGCTCATCAAGCTGCACCCTGGAAAGGAGCTGCTCTTTTGAGCTAGCGAGCGACACAATCCTTACCTTCGCCTTTAACTTATGTGCTGCAACGGCAATCTTCCTGGCTTTCGCCGCGGCATAATTCCTGTCCGTTCTTTCATCAATGATTTCAGAAGCGGGTATAAATAAGATCTTGTCCGAATCGGCTATCTTCTCTATGGCATTTTTATTTAGTTCAAAACCCGCAAATATTGCGCCTGCAACGCTGCTTTCCCTTATTGCAGATATTATGGTTCCTGGATTTTCGCTGCGGATTATTGATGGGATTTGGGGACCTGGCATTTTGGATGCGATAGCTATGTCAGTGCCTTCAACAAGCGCCTTGGAGAACCCGAGCCTTTTGAAAAGCGCATCATCAGCATTGAAACGCACTATGTCTGCATATCTCATGCCATCCTCTCCTTCAGCTCATTAATTAGCCTGCTTATAGCAGTATTTATGTTTTCCTTTGCAGGGCCGTATGCGCCTGCAGCACACGGATGGCCTCCGCCGTTGCCATTCAGTTCGCTGCCTGCCCGCTGCATGATTGCACCAAGATGTATGCCCAACTTTTTATCAAGATTGGGCTGCATCCTTGATGATATTGAAGCTTCATTCTCCTTTACAGACCAGAAAACGGCTATGTCAGCGCCTATATTCAACGCCATTTCGGCAACGCTGTTTGGATGGGATGCGGATTTGCCATACACAAGGACATATTTTCCCACCTCTTCTACCGTTGCTGTTTTTATGTCGAGAATAGACAGATATCTTATGTTCTCAGGTATATTTTTCCCCGACTCAGCGACAAGATCCTGATACCTTTTGCCTGATAGCGGGATAAGTTCGGACATCTGCATGAAGGTGTGTGGAGTGGCATTCCTAAGCCCCGCAGAGTCAGCTATTATCCCGTACAGAAGAGTCAGAGCAATCTTCCTGCCAATATTCACATTCAGGCATTTTAGCACATCGTATATTATGCTTGAAGTAGAATTGTATTCCTCGGAATTGAAGATGCTTGAATTTAGCGGGATTGACTTTGGGGCTATATGGTGGTCTATGAACAGAATCTCGCTTTTGCTTGATAATATGGTTTCCTTGAAATTGGAGAGGGAATTCAGGGTGTTTGCATCGAGGACTATCACCGCGCTGCCGTTCCTTATGGATTTTTTGATGCGCTTGCCGTAGTAGAGCCTGCTTACCATGTTCTGCGCGTTCCTTGTTATGAAATCAGGAGTAGCTATATCCGCATCTGCCAGGTATTCCGACAGCGCGAGAGCTGAAGCGACGCTGTCCCTGTCGCCTACAGAATGGAAGGTTATGGTCACGCTTTTATCTTTATAGTTTTTGATTATGCCACAGAGCCTTGGAAGGTCGAGGAATTCATCCACTCCGCTCACTCGATTCCCTGCTGAGATCCTTGTGCCGATTTATATATCTGGGTTATCTTCTCGCTTAAGGCTTTCTCCCTTGCCTTTATGTCGTTGTATTGCTTGGTTACGGACTGGATTCTTGTGTTGGAAAGCTCCACCCTATCCTTCACGTCGCTTGACGCCTTGTCCTTGGTCGTTTCCACTATGACTCCTCCGACGCTGATATATACCTTTCCTGTCGACTTCTCCAGCTCTGACGACGCCCTCTCAAGCTCGGATTTTTGCGCCTTAAGCTGCTCAAGCTGTATTGCGTACAGCCTGAGCTGCTCCTGTACCGACTGATAGTCCTTTATCATTTTTTCTATATCTTGCGGATTTTGCTGGTCTGGCATAAAATCATCCAAAAATGGCTTATTATTTTTCCACAGATAAAGATATATAATGTATTTGCAAAAGGATATGCTGCCCGACATGGGTTTTTAAATTTTCAGCGTACTAGAATATGCAGCAAGCATTTGCATTTCTTGAGGCCTATGGAAATCAATGAAGCGTCGCTTATAGAGAATGAGGTCACGGTAAGGAATCTGAGGCTTACCGATGAGGTGCTGCAGACGAAGAGATCTGAAATAAGGTGGCTTGCACTGGCCCTTGGCATAATAAATCCAGGCGAATCAAGGTTGAGCTCTCTGGCAGTGCTTGATGCGCTGATCTACTTCCAGTTTGTGAAGCTGGCAGATCCGACTGTAAAGGAGCTGACAGAATACATCAAGGCAAACTGGGAGGAGATAAACGAGAAAACGCTCAGATATCATCTCCTCAGGATGAAGAATATGGGATTCATAGCAAACTCTTCGGGCAGATTTTATTTCAAGCCGCCGCAGACCGGGAACAGGTACGACCCTGACAATTGGGCCATGCATATATTTGAATCTAACTATACAGATATAGCAAGCAAGATAAGCAAAGTAATAAAAGACGTGAAATCTAAATCAGTGATTGGATGAAAATAAAAGAAAGATATTTGTGGGCATTATTTGTGGCGGCGGTCCTGATAGCTGCAGCATACTTCAGGTTCTATTACCAGCCGGGATTGTACATGAAGGTAGTTATGTATAAGCAGAGCGCAGTCATATTCCCCTATCAATCGGTTTCTGTGCCGATAAACATCACCAACACAGGTTCAGCTGAAATAGACAACATGAGCTTTGGATTATACCTTAACGGAAATAGCACGCAAATATACAAGGTGATACTGCCTGCTGGAAGGAGCGTGACCGTATTTTATAATTTCACCCCGGCGCACAGCGGAATTTACAACATATCGTTCATGGCTGACCCAAACAACTTCTATAATATACAGGATAGGCAGGAGGCGCACTCTTATGTTGACCTTGCAGTTTCAAACAGCATACCCGCAAAACCGTATGAATACTTCAGCGACAACGGACTTATTGGAGAGAACAATGCAAGCATGACTCCGTTTGGGTACGAGGTAGCGCTTGCACTGTACGAAAACCGCACCGAGGGAATAACCTCCGCAAGCACCGTATCAACGGGCCTGCTTGCACCGAGCAGCTCCGCACTGCTCAACAGTGAAATAATATACCCTGCAATGTACGTTTATTCAAAATACATTGGAGACGTCGCCGTGGCCAGCGGCTACTATAAAAATTACACGCTGGTGTCCATGTGGATAAAAGGGCTCCTCACGCCGAGCGCAATACAGGACATAGCCGTTGGAAAAGGATTGAACACGACAATAAGGAATAATGTCAGCATAATAAAACTGGGTGGAAACGCCACTCTGTGCAGCTTCTATGCGGGGGGATGGCTGCAAAACCTTGCACTTATACCTAATAACCCAAATGAGAAAAGTGGAAGCTGCTACTCGGCGCTCTCGGTAGATAATGGCAGCTTCAAGAACAACAGCCCATATTACATGCTCAAAACAAGCAATTATTCAATATTTGATTATTCAGGTTCGTTTGGCAACCTGAGCTATGCCGGATCGTTGGCGGGAATCAACGGGACGATATATTATGAAAGCATTCTCAGGGGACCGAATCTCAGCAATGAATGCACCGGGCAAATATTCAACATCAGCAATAGCTCATACTGCAGCTCAAGATATATCGAACCGGGAAACACGCTGCTCACCGAAAGCGGAAGGCTCGTCGGAAACTACAGCTTAAACGTATGGACGCTATCGAACATTACTGACTTTGCGAGGTCTTACAACCAGGGGCTCGGGCTCCTTGGAAGCTATAATGCAATAGGCAACAGAATAAGATTTGTTTCGGTATACGCAAACTCGTGCTCGCTGGAAGGCAATCTCACGTGCTTTAATGAAAGCTTCAATTATAACAAACTTTCATTGATGGTACACAATGGGAATGTCGCACCTGTTACACTGACGGGCATACAGTGCTACAATTCCGGAAGCGCGGTGGAGAAGACGCTTGGAATCACGCTTCATGAAGGTGAAAACGCAAGCATATCCACAGAATGCTACTCTAACGGCACCGTAATATCCGGATACCCTATAGGATTGGGGCTTATACTGCGGCTTAATTACACAGAATATGGGAGACCGATGTCTGCTCTAGGATATACTTATATACCATGATGCAACTGTCACGCTTATGACTCCTTACGAATTGTTCCTCACAAGATTCAAAGATTTTACAGAGGTGCAGAAACTTGTTATAGGCCCGCTTGAGGAGGGCTCGAACTGCATGATAACCGCACCGACAGGAAGCGGGAAGACCGAGGCGGCGTTATTGCCCGTATTCAACAGGATTGTAAAATCAAAATCAAATGGAGGTATAATTGCAATATACATAACCCCTCTTCGGGCGCTTAACAGGGACCTGATAAAAAGACTGGAGTGGATGGGATCGGAGCTGGGGATAGCGTTTGCGGTAAGGCATGGGGACACCTCACAGAGCGAAAGAAGGAAGCAGTCAAAATCCCCACCGCAGCTGCTCATAACTACGCCGGAGACGATACAAAACATACTGCTGTCGAAGCGACTGCGGAGCTCGCTGAAAAACCTGAAGACGGTGATAGTAGATGAACTGCACGAATTATATTGCAACAAGAGGGGCGCGCAGCTCTCGGTGGCCCTTGAAAGGATCGAGGAGCTTTCAGGAGAATACCAGAGGATAGGTATCAGCGCCACCATAGGCGACCTTGATGAGGCATCCAGATTCATGTTCGGGGCGCGCAAATTCAAAATAATATCGTCGAAAATAGAAAAGAAGCTGGACATAGACATAGAGATGCCGACCAAGCCTCCTGCGGATGACAAGGAGTTCAGGATGCAGTTTGGGCTTGACGTGAAAGCCTATGCAAGGCTTATGAGGGTAGGAGAGCTCATAAGGGATTCAAAAGCTACTCTTGTATTCGCCAATACGCGGCAGGCAGTGGAATCTGTTGGGAGCAAGCTCTTATACATGAACAAAAGTCACGGATTCGGGAGCATAGGGATACACCACGGCTCCATAGACAAGAATGAGAGGGTTGTGACGGAGAACATGTTTAAGTCCGGATCAATCAAGGCACTCATAGCCACAAGCTCGCTTGAGCTCGGAATAGATATAGGGCAGATAGACCTTGTAGTGCAATACGGATCTCCAAGGCAGGCTGCAAGGCTTGTGCAAAGAGTTGGAAGGGGAGGGCATAGCCTTGACAAATAGTTCTTGTAAAGGTCCCT
>JAJZOS010000056.1 GCA_021851985.1 Microcaldota archaeon
GAAATCTATTGACAGATATCTATTTAGTTATCGGCCATATTTAAGCCCAGAGCCACCGCAATAGTAGGATTCGAAGAAAAGTCTTATAATGACGTCGTGCTAAAGTTTGGAATAGTCACTAAACTCTTATTTTTATTTCCCTTCTATCCAAGAAGCAACATTCGAATATTCCGTAGAATTGTATTTTGAACTGGGAAGCGTCATGTTTGAGAAGAGGCTTTCTGCGCCTGCCGTGACTGAGGCGTAATTGCTACCTTGGGAAACCTGCAGGTTAATTGCATGCTCACCGGTATCCCATCCACTGCTGTACAAGGATGGAAACGGAACGAATGTGCCATTTGAATAATAAAACAACCACATGTCAGTTGCATTAAGGTTTGTGAATGTTGCATTTTGACCATATGACCCTCCACCAAATACAAACTCAGCATCATAGTAAGTATTGTTTGATGGAGTATATTTGTATGGAGTTACAAACAGATACGAAGACGTATCAGGTATAAGAAATGTGACATTATCATAGAAGTTTTTATAATCGTTCATTTCATATCCAAAATTTACTACAGGATAATTCCCAGAATTATTGATATGTATAACAGGGCAGTATGTCATAGGTAGCGTATAGTTTTTAAAATACATGTATACAACTACAACCACATGTGTATTATTTGTAAATTTGTCATATATTGTTCCATTCATATCGTACTCATAAAGAGGATATGTTGCATCAGTTATATTCATATACGAAAACTTGCCATTCTTATAAATCTCTTGTTTTTTCATATCTCCATTGCCAGATAGCGTTCTTTGAGAGATTTCTGGATTATAAGGGGAACTCATATTGTATATTGAATCTGCTATGGTATATTTTCTGGATGAGGTGTTGAATGCAATGGTGTTTTGTAGCCAGTAGGTATAAGAATGGCCATTTGTAGAATTGATTACCAAATTGACATTTAATTGTAGTCCAGCGCCATATATTGATGCATTAGGAGGCGAATCTGGAGTATATACCTGTATTGAGGATATATTTACGCATCCGAAGATGGCATTTGTAACAACTTGATAAGTGGACATATTATAGTATGGCATACGTTTACCAGAAGATGATAAAATACCTAAACTGTTTGTTAGACCATAGCTCACCACTCCTTCGGAATAATTGTTATAACCAACAGTACCTGCAAATGGATTAAGCACATTGCTATTTGACTTGCCAGAAATTAAATTTATTGAAAACCATATAATGAGTATCAGAATTATTGCAACAATTGAGATATATAGATACTTCAATTTCATTTTTACTCCACTTTTATCTGAATCAACTTGTATTTATAAAGATCCGCTCAGTTTTGGCGGTTATGAAATATAAGAACTGGTAAATTAAACTAGAAATACGAGGTATTTAAGCTTCTCCCAGGGGCTTACCAGGAATTTTAGGGGTGAAAAGATTCTGAAGCTGCTTTAGAATAGCGGATACTGTTGTTTTATAGTTTGCTGAACCTGAAGTTCCTGATTGGTCTGTGTTACCATTGGTACTAGTTCTCCATTTGCCTACAGCCATTGAGATAGATTCATTTCCATTTTTCATGGTTGTTTGAGTTACAATGCCTTCTACGCCAAAGAAGGTATAATTATTTGAACTGGAAGGATTGTTTAGGCTAAAATTCTTTAGATTAGGCATAATCGCAGTTACAGAACCCTGAACTAGGCTTCCTGAACTGGATTCTGATGTGGAATTTGCACCTACCTGCCCATTAAAAATACCTATGTTTCCATTAAGGTCAAATAAACAGGGAACTGAAAATGCTGCTGAAGCGCCCAATCCTGATTGGCTTATGTATACTTGGGACTTGGAAAGATTCTTGGTATTTATCATAGCCACCGCAGGGCCTACATTTATAGTTGCATCGTTGTTGTAATAATTAACTCCAAAATTAGCTTTCCAGATCCCAATTTCATAGTCGATAGGTTTGCTCTCAATGCAAGCCATAACCTGCTGATCATAGTAGTTTAATGCGTATTTTTCACTCGTTTCAAGAAATTTCCATTTCGACGGAGGTGATTGAAGGAATTTTCCTGCACTCATATTCAAACCAATTGCTGAATCGGCATTTTCAACTGTGCTTTGCATTGTGTCACTTCTTGAAAGGTTTTTAAGGAAAGAGTAAATTACAGCCCATATATTTTGCGTTATGAATGGATCTGTTCTGCTATAAACTACTTGGTTATGTGGAGTTACAACCACCCACCATCCTTTATCCATCTCCTGTGCAAGTGAACCTATCGGAGCTGCATTATAAGCAGTATTGTTATTCGTTCCAGTAGTTATTTTACCTACGTTCTGCGCGGTGACTGTCTTAGGGCTGCCTACGTAGCTTCCGTGGCCGTTGGTGCTTGATGGCATTGCTAGCTGTGTGCTTGAACTTCCCGATCCTGCGCCTGAAGAAGATGGGAGGCTTACGACTGAAAAATTAAGTTTGCCAGGTTTCGAAACAGATGATGAAGTAGCCCAGGTACTTATGCCAAAATATAATGGGCCGAGCTCGTTAACTACAAATACGAGCGAATTATTACATTCTTTCAATGTATGTGTAGATTGTTGAGTAGGCCATCTTCCTACTAAGTCTTTCGGATTGGAAGTTAACATGCCTACTGCATTTTCATTTGAATACGCTGCTATCTGCTGTTCAGTTAGCGCCGTATCGAAAATACCTATATAATAAATTGGTGAGGCAGTTGGAATGCCAGATGAAGTTGAATTATTGCCAAAATTTATGATAAATGGTCTGGCATTAGAACTAACAGATATATCTACAATTTTATGTAGCGCTGAGCCTGCAGTATCGCTATACCAGGCATAGGATGTTCCATTGTAAACATAAGCATCTTCAACAGATTTGGTCAATCCACCTATATCCGTAACTATAGTCCATGGTTTATTTTCAAATCTTGTTATAGCTTCAACACCTGCGGAGCCAACCGAGCTAACTACGCAGGTATTCTTTACTACAGCTGCAGATAACTTCCCTTTGCTCTCTGCTCCTGCGGTGGCAGGCATATGCGCAATCGCAGTACCGGCAAGCAAGGCAGTGGCGCTTATTCTCTCTGCTTTCCTGAATACATCTCTTAAGCCGCTTTCCCTGAGATTGACTGCTGATTCTGCAGTTCTCCTTGCATGCGCTATTTCAGTTCTCTGCCTGTTTTCCGGAACGCCTCTTGTAATCAGCATGTGTACACCAAACACCTCACAGATATACTTTTTATTCAAATATATAAATCTTTCCTTAAGTATATGATCAAATATGAAGATTCAATGTCCGAGGACAGATTGGATAATATACAATAAAAATGGTTATCTCTTTTAAGGAAACCATGTGCCGCTTGAAAGTTCAGCTGCAAGGCAAGGGGTAGCCCGGGCGAGGAGGTACAGGGTATCGCACGCGCTACATAAAATGGGAAGACTGTACATCGATCTTGAGTACATGTGCCTGAAGCTTTGTGCCCATATTTTTAGGCGCAGAAATTATTGGATTGCGTATCAACTCCCTAACATATGCCAATAACAAAGCCTTTTTATCTTTTCCTTGAGAGAATAATACTACTATATTTGGTAGATATAATGAAGCTTAACATCATAGAGGAAGAAGCGAAGAGCATGATAATAGAATTTGACGGCACCGACAGGGCTATACCCGAGTTGCTTAAGGACAAGCTAATGCAGAATAAGGATGTGGAATTTGCCAGCGTGATGAAAACGCACCCTGAGATCGGGCAACCAAGGTTGGTAGTCAAATCAGGAAAAAACGCGAAAAGCCTCGTATTGAAAGCTCTGGAAGATGTGGAAGAAGACATAAAAGAACTCTCCTCGCAGATGAATAAGAAATAATGCCAATAAAACAAGGTGCAAGGATACTTGCACTTGACGATGCGCCTTTTTCAAGGAAAGGGAAGACCGCATTAGTTATTGGAGTAATAGGCAGGCAGAGGATCATTGAAGGAGTGCTTTCCTTCAAGGTATATGTAGCAGGCGATGATTCTACTTCTAAAATTATCTTTGCCTTCAGAAGATCAAGGTTCAGGAGCCAGATAAAGGCGCTTGCGCTAAACGGCGGCACTCTTGCAGGTTTGAATATAGTGGATATGGTGAAGCTTAGGAAGGAGCTTAAGCTGCCAATACTCGCCATCACTAGAAGGCGCCCAATAAATGAGAGGTTGACAGAGGCGCTGGAGGCTTCTGGTGCAAGCAGGAAAAAAATAGAGCTGGCCAAGAGGAACTTCAATGCGTGCAAGTTATATAACATGAATGGCTATTATATACAAAGTATTGGAATGGAGAAATTGGACGTTAAGATGCTTTCGCTGGAAGCTGCTGGCCTTCTCAGGCTAGCGCACCTTATAGCAAGCGGCATAGCTAGGGGAGAATCGAAAGGCAGAATGTAGGAGGTTCCTTGGATTTGCTCAAGAAGATATTTGGATGGAAGGAAAGCGTGACAGATACCGCGTTGTATGACAATCATAAGCTCACAATATCTGAAAGCAGCTATGGCAAGACCCTCCGGTATGACGATGTCGTATATTCAAGAATAATGAATGGTTCCATCTACACTGGAGAGTACTGGGACTTCTTCTTGCCCCTAGCATATTATAAGAAAAAACCACGCATGCTCATGATAGGACTGGGGGGCGGCACAATACCATATCAGCTCTATAAATTGATGGGAAATAATTTCGACCTCGATGTAGTAGAGAACAATGATGCCATGGTAAAACTATTTAGCAAATTCGCGGGAACTGAGGTCAAGATAAACCTGATAAATGGAGATGGTGCAGAATATGTGAAAACTTGTACATCGGCCTATGATGTGATAATACTTGACGCGTATAAGGGAGGTTTTGTTCCAGACGTCTTCCTGACCCCTGAATTCGTTGACAATGTTAGCAACTGCCTTAAGGACAAAGGAGTATATGGGATAAACTTTATTAGTTCTATGGCAGGCACGGATAGATTCCGCTCGCATCTGACTTGCATAAAAGACAGGTTTTCAGTA
This sequence comes from Microcaldota archaeon, assembly GCA_021851985.1. The sequence goes on from JAJZOS010000056.1 coordinate 5,052, forward strand.
TATAGAGTAGATACATCGGGGTACAGCATAAATAAGATATTGTTATGCCTCAAGGCTATAAAGGAAGCAGAGATAATTGATGGAATAAAAGAGAATATGCCAATTACTGCAGAAAATAAGTATATACTCGAAGGGTATCTCAGGATGTTTGAGGTAGAGTCCTAGAGAAGGCTTTCCTCTTCCACTTCGACTTCATTTACTCCTTTTATCTTGCGAAGCTTTTCTTCGAATGCGGAACTGCCTTCTGAATCTTCATGCACAAAAAGAACTTTCAGCACTTTTATGCCGAATGCAACATCCTCAAGCTGCATACTTTTAGGCTGCAGCGTCTCTCTAACGTTCCTTCTTACTTCCTCCTCCTCTCCGTTGTTCGGATATACTTTGAATAGTGTAGCTACTTTTGCCATATCACGGACCCTCGAATTCACATTTTGAGCATTTGTACTTCGTATGAGTCTTCCTGCACTCATGACATCTGATTATTACTTCTTCTCCGCACTGCGGACAGTTGAACTCTGCATATCTTATGGTAAGCTTCCCGCATGAAGAGCAGACCTTCCCTTGAGTATTGGCCATTTAAATCACAGTCACAAACTACATTATTTAAAGCAGTAGTAATAGATTATCTTTTATACACAAACGTATAAAAAGATTAGTTACTGGCAGCTATGGACATGTGGTGTAACTTGGATAGCACGCTGGCTTGCGGAGCCAGAAGCTCCGGGTTCAAATCCCGGCATGTCCGCAGTGATCATTAAACTTTCTGCACGGTGCCATTGTCGGCTCAACTTAGCA